>CABSXY010000159.1 GCA_902481695.1 uncultured Haemophilus sp.
GGATGTTTATAGCTTCCAACAATGTCACTTCGGTAAGCAGCTAGCAGAATTAATGCGAGTGCAATTGGGAGAATTAAACCATTCAATGTACCCACAAAGACTAATACCGCTGCAGGTTTTCCGACAGTCACCAAAACAACCGTAGAAATCACGATAAAGGCGATAATCCAACGATTACGGTTACGTTCAATAGTTGGACAAAGGCTGGTTAGGAAGGAAACTGAAGTATAAGCCGCACCAATCACTGATGTAATCGAAGCCGCCCAAATCACGACGCCAAATAACACTTGACCGAAATTGCCTGCCACATATTCAAAAGGTGTTTCAGCAGGGTTTTTAGGATTAAGGGGAACGCCTTTTACCACTATGCCCAGTACCGCGAGGAATAGCACAATTCGCATAGTTGAGGCGATCAAAATAGCCGATACAGAACTGCGACTCACTTCTGCCATGGCTTTTTCACCTTGAATGCCAGCATCTAATAAACGATGCGCTCCTGCAAAGGTAATATAGCCCCCTACGGTCCCTCCAACTAATGTCACAATAGCAATCGGATCAATTTGTTCAGGAATAAAGGTACGATATGCAGCCTCAACAACAGGCGGCTCCGTTTTAAACATGACATAAAATGTGAGTGCAATCATGATAAAACCCATTAATTGGGCAAATCGATCCATTAATAATCCCGCTTCTTTACGCAAGAAAATTAAAATGGCAATAATACCACTAATGATGGCACCCGTTTCCGGAGCAATACCGAACATCGAGTTTAAACCAAGGCCTGCGCCACCCACATTACCAATGTTAAACGCGAGTCCACCCATCACAATAAGTGCAGCAAGGAAATATCCTGCGCCAGGGAAAACTGCATTAGAAATATCTTGTGCTCGCTTTCCTGATACCACCACAATTCGCCAAATATTAAGCTGAGCTCCAATATCTAACAAAATCGATAGCAAAATCACAAAGCCAAAACTGGCTAATAAGCTGTTTGTAAAGGTTGCCGTTTGAGTTAAAAAGCCCGGACCTATTGCTGAAGTCGCCATTAAAAATGCCGCCCCCAGCACCGCATTTCGGCGGTGAGTGATTGATGCCATAAAGCACCTCCCTTGTTAAGTTGATGTTGTGTGTTGTGTTTATTCGGCTTATGCCATTATTGTTATATGATTTTTTTCTAATTCGTTCACAATGCATGCCGCAAATTGTAGAGAATATTGATTATCGCCATGTAAACAGATACTTTCTGCTTTCACTGGCACAAGGCTTCCATCAATAGCTTTGACTTGACCTTCTGTTACCATTTGTAACACTTGTTGAATGGCTTCCTCATCAGACTCCACCATTGCATTCGGTTGCGAACGAGGTACTAAACTCCCATCAGGCATATAATGGCGATCCGCAAACACTTCAGAAATGGTTTGTAAACCTTCTTCCTCAGCTACGCGTAACATTAAGCTACCCGCCAATCCCATTAATTTTAAATTAGAATCAAATTGACGAATTGTTTGTGCAATTAAACGTGCCAACTTTTCATCTTTCGCAGCTTGATTGTATAAAGCACCATGTGGTTTAATATAACTAATTTCCGTGCCTTCCCCATCACAAATCGCTTTTAATGCCCCAAGCTGATACCGCAAATGCGCAATTAATTCCTGTTCAGGTAAATCCATTTGAGTACGCCCGAAGTTTTCTCGATCTGGAAAACCTGGATGAGCACCAATACGAACCTGATTTTCTTTT
Source organism: uncultured Haemophilus sp. (assembly GCA_902481695.1). GTDB lineage: Bacteria > Pseudomonadota > Gammaproteobacteria > Enterobacterales > Pasteurellaceae > Haemophilus_D. Next base: position 1,741 of record CABSXY010000159.1, read on the forward strand.
GCAAATCTGACCGCACTTTGCATTTCTTTTGCTCCACCAGCATGTAAACCACAAGCAATATTGGCAGAAGAAAGCAATTTCAATAATGCCTCATCAAAAGGAAAACCTTCAGCAATATCTGCATTTAAATCAATTTTTTTCATCGACAATTCTCCTAATTTGATCGAGGTATATCTCATTTTTACGACGTAATTTTGCAGCCTGTTCTAAACTAACTGCCTCAAATTGAATGGTTGAGCCTAAACGAACTTGTGCCAACGCACCAAGATCCGCATCGATCACATTGGCAATTTTGGGATAACCGCCCGTAGTTTGTGCATCCGCCATCAAAATAATTGGTTGACCACTTGGTGGAACTTGTACGCTACCAAATTGAATCGCGTGAGACAGCATTTCCAGCGGTTGCTTTAATTCTAATTTTTGCCCTTGAAAACGATAGCCCATGCGATCACTGCTGCTTTGCAACGTCCATTTACTTCGCCACCAATAATATTGAGATTTTCGTTTAAACGCCTGATATTCAGAGGACGGTAACGCATGAATCGTATGCTTAAGTGGAATAGGTGCAATTCCAACTTCGCTGCGTAATCGTTGCTCTCCTGTTGTTTGAAGTTGATCATCCTTTTGTAAGCAACGACCCAATACACCTCCAATTTGAGCCCGTAAATCGGTACTGCAAGAATTTAACTCTTTTGGTAATAGGATGCCACCTTGCACACATAGGTAACCGTACATTCCGATTCTAGCTCGCGCCATTTTCAGCACCTGCCCCGCTCGTGCCTGACAACGCCAGTAAGCAAAAACCGGTTTATCATCTAAGGTCATTTCATAAAATGCCCCCGTGACGCAAAAATTCATATCCTGCTGAAATTGCAATGTGATACCACCTAAAGGAACTTCAATTGCTGGGGCATCCTCTGCATTACCTAGTAAAATATTACCAGCACGTAACGCCAATTTATCCATAGCTCCGCAGTGACTGATCCCAAATCGGCGCAAACCAAAACGGCCCAAATCCTGAATTGTGGCACGGGATTGCACATCAATAACATGAATCATAGCTCAATGCCCTCCACCACAAATTTCACTGTATCACCTGCTTGTAATAAGGTTGGTTGCGTCTGTTTTTTATCAAATAACGCTTGCTTGGTATGACCGATTAATTGCCATCCGCCAGGAGAGGAAAAGGGATAGATGCCTGTTTGAGCTCCCCCGATACCAACAGAACCGGCAGGAACAACTGTTCTTGGGACAGCACGACGTGGCGTGTGCAGGCTTTCAGGTAAACCACCCAAATAGGGAAAACCAGGTTGGAAACCAATCATATATACCGTATAAATCGGTTCGCTATGCATTTGAACGATTCGTTCTGGCGTGGTGTCATGTAATTTGGCCACTTCAGATAAATCTTGACCTAATTCGCCGCCATAAATGACCGGAATTTCGATATGACGACCTTGAAAAGTCGATACTTTCAATTCTGTCCAACGTTGTTCCAAGCGCTGAATAAGCGGCTCAAAATCTACGTAAAAATCAGTGAAGACCGTGAGATTATTCATTCCCACGACAACTTCTACAATATCTTGCTCAGACTGTAGTTGATTGGCAAACGCCCAGAGTTGGCGTTGTTGTTGAAGTGAAGCAGGTGGTGGTAAAGAGCAAACCACCGCCGACTCGCTGATCGGGGTTATATTCATAGGATACCCTTTATTTTGATGTTGTGTTGTTTGTTATTTTTTTGTTACACCTCTCTTTTAAAGGATATTTATAGGTTTTGTCAAGGTTTTGTATCAAAAATAAAATGTGACAAAGATCTCATTCTTCACATTTTGATCTCAATCAAAAGTGCTAAATAACATATAATAAAAGGGTCTATTATTTATTTAACAATTATAAAAAAGGAATAAACATGAAAACATTGAGTGAATTTATTGTTGAACGCCAAGCAGAGTACCCAAATGCAAAAGGGGAACTTAGTGGTATTTTGTCTTCTATTCGTTTATTAGCAAAAATCATTCATCGTGATATCAATAAAGCAGGTTTAACCAATATTCTTGGTCAGTCTGGTGTCGAAAACGTGCAAGGTGAAAGCCAAATGAAATTGGACTTATTCGCCCATAACACAATGTATGCAGCCCTCATGTCACGTGAAGAAGTGGCAGGTTTTGCTTCTGAGGAAGAAGAAAGTTTTATCGCTTTTGATACTGAACGTGCTCGTAATGCAAAATATATTATTTTGACCGACCCACTTGATGGTTCATCCAATATTGATGTGAACGTTTCGGTTGGGACAATCTTCTCTATTTACCGTCGTGTTTCACCGATTGGCTCACCTGTTACCTTAGAAGACTTTATGCAACCGGGTAATAAACAAGTGGCGGCTGGCTATATTGTGTATGGTTCCTCTACCATGTTGGTTTATACCACTGGTCACGGCGTAAATGGTTTTACTTATGATCCATCTATTGGTACCTTCTGTCTTTCTCATGAAAATATGAAGATGCCAAAAGAGGGCAAAATCTATTCCATCAATGAAGGACAATATCTCAAATTCCCACAAGGGGTAAAAAAATACATTAAATACTGCCAAGAGGAAGATAAAGCAACTAACCGTCCTTATGCTTCACGCTATATCGGTTCATTAGTGGCTGACTTCCATCGCAACTTATTAAAAGGCGGTATCTACATTTACCCAAGTGCAACCAACTATCCAAATGGTAAGCTTCGTTTGCTTTATGAAGGCAATCCAATGGCATTCTTAGCAGAACAAGCGGGGGGTATTGCCTCTGATGGTTACAATCGAATTTTAGATATTCAACCAACTGAACTTCACCAACGTGTACCACTTTTCATCGGTTCCGCAGAAATGGTGAAAAAAGCCGAAGAAATGATGAGAGAATTTAAAGAAGATTAAATTCCTAAAGATCGGAAGAGCGTCGTGTAGGGAAAGAGTGTAGATCTCGGTGGTCGCCGTATCATTAAAAAAAAAAAAAAAA
>CABSXY010000160.1 GCA_902481695.1 uncultured Haemophilus sp.
ATGCAGCATTGTTGTGCAAGCCAAACCAGAAAAACTTAACCAAGTCAAAGAAGCCATTTTAGCGATTCCAACTGCTGAAATTCATGGCGAAAAATCTGATGAAGGCAAATTGGTGGTCACCCTTGAAAGTAACCGTCAATTAGCGTTAGCGGATCTTATGGATGAAATTAAAGATATCCCAGGAGTGATTGTCGTGTCTTTAATTTCTAATTACTTAGATGAAAAATAAATAACTTAGGAATACATATTATTTGTATATTCTAAAAATTCAACAATGAGTGGGGAAAACTATGGAACTTAATCGTAGAGATTTTATGAAAGCCAATGCTGCACTTGCAGCAGCAGCGGCTGCCGGTATGAGCATCCCTGTTAAACAGGTAAATGCGACCGAAGATATGGGCATCAAATGGGATAAAGCCCCATGCCGTTTCTGTGGTACAGGATGTAGCGTATTGGTAGGAACCAAAGATGGTCGAGTTGTCGCAACTCAAGGTGACCCGGATGCAGAGGTAAACCGCGGTTTAAACTGTATCAAAGGTTACTTCCTTTCTAAAATCATGTACGGTGCAGACCGTGTACAAACTCCGTTATTACGTATGAAAGATGGTAAATTCCATAAAGAAGGTGACTTTACACCGGTTTCTTGGGATCAAGCTTTCACTATCATGGCGGAAAAAATCAAAGATATCCTGAAGAAAAAAGAACCAAATGCTGTAGGGATGTTCTCTTCCGGTCAAACCACCATCTATGAAGGCTATGCAAAAGTAAAACTTTGGAAAGCTGGTTTCCGTTCTAATACTATCGACCCGAATGCTCGTCACTGTATGGCATCTGCAGCAGTTGCGTTTATGCGTACATTCGGTATGGATGAACCTATGGGCTGCTATAACGACATCGAAAAAACTGATGCATTTGTGCTTTGGGGTTCAAACATGGCAGAAATGCACCCTATTTTATGGTCTCGTATTTCTGACCGTCGTCTTTCTTCTGATAATGTGAAAGTAGTGGTTATGTCAACATTCGAACACCGTTCGTTTGAACTAGCTGATGTGCCTATCGTGTTTAATCCACATTCAGACCTTGCAATCCTTAACTACATTGCAAACTACATTATCCAAAACGATAAAGTAAACTGGGATTTCGTTAATAAACACACTAAATTCAAACGTGGTGAAACTGATATCGGTTATGGTTTACGTCCAGAACACCCACTTGAAGTTGCAGCGAAAAACCGTAAAACTGCAGGTAAAATGCACGATTCTGACTTTGAAGAATTCAAGAAAATCGTTGCACCTTACACATTAGATGAAGCACACCGTATTTCTGGTGTACCAAAAGATCAGCTTGAAACCCTTGCGAAAATGTACGCTGATCCAGAACAGAACTTAGTATCTTACTGGACAATGGGCTTTAACCAACACACTCGTGGTGTATGGGTTAACCACATGATCTATAACGTACACTTATTAACCGGTAAAATTTCTAAACCAGGTTGTGGTCCATTCTCATTAACTGGTCAACCTTCAGCTTGTGGTACCGCACGTGAAGTAGGTACTTTCGTTCACCGTTTACCAGCAGACATGGTGGTAACCAATCCGAAACACGTTGAAATTACAGAGAAAAAATGGAAATTACCAAAAGGCACCATCCCAACTGTACCTGGCTATCCAGCAGTACAACAAAGCCGTGCTTTAAAAGACGGTAAACTGAATTTCTTATGGCAAATGTCCACCAACAACATGCAAGGCGGTCCAAACATTAATGAAGAAGTTTTCCCTGGCTGGCGCAACCCTGAAAACTTCATTGTTGTTTCAGACCCTTATCCATCTGTTTCTGCAGTAGCTGCTGACTTAATTCTTCCAACTTGTATGTGGGTAGAAAAAGAAGGGGGCTATGGTAATGCAGAACGTCGTACCCAATTATGGCGCCAACAAGTAAAAGGTCCAGGTGAGTCTCGTTCTGATTTATGGCAAATTGTTGAATTCTCTAAATACTTCAAAACGGATGAAGTGTGGGGTGAAGAATTATTAGCTCAAATGCCAGAATATCGTGGTAAGACTTTATATGAAGTGCTTTACGAAAATGGTGAAGTAAACAAATATAAAGTACCAACAGATGTTCCGGGATACATCAATGATGAAGCAGATCACTTTGGTTACTACTTACAAAAAGGTTTATTCGAAGAATACGCTGATTTCGGTCGTGGACATGGTCATGACTTAGCACCATTCGATACTTATCACCAAGTACGTGGTTTACGTTGGCCAGTTGTTGACGGTAAAGAAACCTTATGGCGTTACCGTGAAGGCTTTGACCCGTATGTCAAACCAGGTGAAGATATCGCATTCTATGGCTATCCAGATAAAAAAGCGATTATTCTAGGTGTACCTTATGAAGCGCCAGCAGAATCGCCAGATGAAGAATATCCATTATGGTTATGTACTGGTCGTGTTCTTGAACACTGGCATACTGGTACCATGACACGTCGTGTACCTGAATTACACCGTGCATTCCCGAACAACTTAGTGTGGATGCACCCAGCAGATGCGAAAAAATATGGCTTACGCCATGGGGATAAAGTGAAATTGATTACACGTCGTGGTGAGATGATTTCTTACTTAGATACCCGTGGTCGTAACAAATGTCCTCAGGGCTTAATTTACACCACCTTCTTTGATGCTGGTCAGCTCGCAAACAAATTAACATTGGATGCAACTGACCCAATCTCTGGCGAAACCGACTTCAAAAAATGTGCGGTTAAAGTGGTGAAAGCGTAAGTTTTCCCTTTCGTTTCTAGTCGATCCTCTCTTTGTATAAAGAGAGGAATTTAAAATAAGAGCGGTCGAATTTTGCAAAGTTTTGACAAAACTAGACCGTTATAAAAGGAAACGCAGATGAAACTTGATCCTAACCGTCGTCAGTTTTTAAAAAATGTGACAAGAACAGCCGTCGGAGTATGTGGAGCTGGTGTGATTCTTGGCTTACAGCAACAACAAGCTAAAGCTAAAGATGGGGTTGCTTTACGTCCACCTGGTGCTTTACCAGAAAAGGATTTCTTGGCAGCTTGTACCCGCTGCGGGCAATGTGTCCAAGCCTGTCCATATGATATGTTGTACCTAGCCTCGCTAATTTCTCCAATGGAAGCAGGCACACCTTATTTTATCGCGCGGGATAAACCTTGCGAAATGTGTCCTGATATTCCTTGTATGAATGCTTGTCCAAGTGGCGCATTAAGTGAAGAACTCAAAGATATCAATGATGCGAGAATGGGATTAGCGGTATTGCTAGACCATGAAACTTGCCTTAACTGGCAAGGTTTGCGGTGTGATGTTTGTTATCGCGTTTGCCCATTAGTGGATAAAGCGATTACACTTGAACGTATTCATAATGATCGTACAGGGATTCATGCAAAACTTATTCCAACGGTTCACTCTGATGCTTGCACTGGATGCGGTAAATGCGAACAAGCCTGTGTATTAGAAGAAGCAGCAATTAAAGTCTTACCGATGGATATTGCCAAAGGCTTACTCGGTCGTCACTATCGCTTAGGTTGGAAAGAAAAACAAAATGCCGGAAAATCCTTAATTGAGGAACAACATCCGGATGGCTTACGTCCAGCAATGGATGCTCGTATGCCGGAAGGTTTACATGAGCCAGTTTATCAACCAATGCAGGTTCAACCAAACCAAAAAGTGGCAACACCGAATCGTGCAACAATGGATTATGTACCGAATCCAACGACAGTTCCAGAAGCTGAGCAATTCCCTAATCTGGACTTAAACATTAAGGGGGTAAAATAATGGCTGAAAAATATACCCCGAATAAGCCAAAAGATGCTGGCTTAGAAGCTCGCCAAAAACTTGGTTGGTGGCATGCTTACCGCTTTTTAATTCTACGTCGAATCAGTCAATTAAGTATTATTTTGATGTTCTTAAGTGGCCCGATTTGGCAAGTTTGGATTCTAAAAGGCAATTACAGCTCAAGCATGCTTTTGGATACCGTGCCATTAACGGATCCATTGATTACCGCGGAAAGTTTAGCGACAGGTTACTTACCTGAAATCACGACGATTATTGGTGCCCTGATTATTGTTATATTCTACGCTGTCATTGCAAGCAAAGCCTTCTGTAGTTGGGTCTGCCCAATGAATATGGTAACCGATGCTGCAGCTTGGTTACGTAGAAAATTGGGTATTCGACAATCATTAAAAATCTCACGTCAACTTCGATATGTGATTTTAGCGGTGATTTTAGTTGGTAGTGCGATAACTGGCACGCTCTTATGGGAGTGGATAAACCCTGTTGCAGCACTTGGACGCGTATTTGTTTTTGGTACAGGTGCAACCCTTTGGTTAGTTGCAGTCATCTTTTTATTTGACTTACTTGTTGCCGAACATGGTTGGTGCGGTCACCTTTGTCCGATTGGTGCAATTTATGGTGTCATTGGCAGTAAAAGCCTAATAAAAGTTAATGTAATTGATCGTGATCGCTGTGACCGTTGTATGGACTGTTATAATGTTTGCCCAGAGCCGCAAGTATTAAGACTTCCTTTACACGGTGGACCAGAAGATAGCCAAATTATATTGGCAAAAGATTGTATTACTTGTGGACGCTGTATTGACGTCTGCGCAGAAAATGTATTTGCATTTGGATCTCGCTTTGAGAAACAAATAAAAATTAAAAATATTTAATTATTTAATGGAGTGGATTTCATGAAAAAATCATTTAT
>CABSXY010000161.1 GCA_902481695.1 uncultured Haemophilus sp.
ACTCGCGTAAATTAGACGAAACTGATCGTAGTACTGTTGTGTTGTTTGGTGATGGTGCGGGTGCTGTGATCTTAGAAGCATCAGAGCAAGAAGGCATTATTTCAACGCATTTACATGCATCGCCAGATAACAATGCGGCATTGCAACTTCCACAAGCAGAACGTGGCGTGGAGAAGTCGGGCTATATTGAAATGCAAGGTAATGAAACCTTTAAATTAGCGGTGCGCGAGCTTTCTAATGTGGTGGAAGAAACCCTTTCTGCTAATAATCTCCAAAAAACAGATATCGACTGGCTTGTGCCGCATCAAGCAAATTTACGTATTATCACGGCGACAGCAAAAAAATTAGAGATGGATATGTCGCAAGTCGTGGTAACGCTTGATCGTACAGCCAATACCAGTGCGGCGACTGTACCAACCGCTTTAGATGAAGCGGTGCGTGATGGCCGAATTCAACGCGGTCAATTGCTTCTACTCGAAGCTTTTGGCGGTGGTTGGACTTGGGGTTCAGCATTGGTGCGATTCTAATTAATTTGTTAGAATCCCGACAGAATTTTAAAAGTGCGGTTAAATTTGACCGCACTTTCAACATTTAAACGATGAAGAAATAGGAAGAAAACATGAAAAAATTCGCAATGGTTTTTCCAGGACAAGGTTCTCAAGCGGTTGGTATGTTAGCTGATCTTGCTAACGAATATCCGGTAGTCACCGAAACTTTTAAACAAGCATCAGAAGCGCTTGGCTATGATTTATGGAACTTGGTTCAACAAGGTCCGGCAGAAGAATTAAATAAAACTTGGCAAACTCAGCCTGCATTATTAGCGGCATCCGTTGCGATCTTCCGTGTATGGCAAGAAAAATACCCACAATTACAACCAAGTGTGATGGCTGGTCACAGTTTAGGTGAATATTCAGCATTAGTCTGCGCAGGTGTCATTGATTTTAAAGATGCGATTAAATTAGTGGAATTACGTGGTAAATTAATGCAGCAAGCGGTACCAGAAGGTACTGGTGCAATGTATGCGATCATTGGCTTAGATAATGAAGCGATTATCAATGCATGTAAACAAGCCGAACAAGGCGAAGTGGTGTCTGCAGTAAACTTTAACTCACCGGGCCAAGTGGTGATTGCTGGTGCAAAAGAAGCCGTAGAACGTGCTGCTGCATTATGTAAAGAAGCGGGCGCAAAACGTGCTTTACCATTAGCGGTAAGTGTTCCTTCACATTGTGCATTAATGAAACCTGCAGCAGACCAATTAGCTGTAACACTTGAAAGCATTGCGCTTAATGCGCCAGCAACTGCTGTATTAAACAACGTGGATGTTAAAGCGGAAACAGAAAGTGCAGAAATTCGTACCGCACTTATTCGTCAATTATATAGCCCTGTTCGTTGGACTGAAACTGTTGAGAAAATGGCACAAGATGGCGTAGAGGTTTTAGTTGAAATCGGCCCAGGTAAAGTATTAAACGGTTTAACAAAACGTATCGTAGCAGAATTACAAGCAACATCAGTAAACGATGTGGCATCATTAGATGCTGTTGAAGCATTATTAGCATAAAAGGGGATTAAAAATGCAAAATAAAATCGCATTAGTGACAGGTGCAACACGTGGTATTGGCCGCGCAATTGCAGAAGAATTAGCATCAAAAGGTGCATTTGTAATTGGTACCGCAACCTCTGAAAAAGGTGCTGATACCATTTCAGCTTACCTTGGTGATAAAGGTAAAGGTTTAGTATTAAATGTGGCAGACAAAGAAAGTATTGATGCCGTATTAGAACAAATTAAAGAACAATTCGGTGATATTGATATCCTCGTGAATAACGCTGGTATCACTCGTGATAATTTATTAATGCGTATGAAAGATGAAGAATGGTTCGATATTATGCAAACTAATTTAACTTCCGTATTCCATCTTTCTAAAGCAATGTTACGTTCCATGATGAAAAAACGTTTCGGTCGTATCATTACTATTGGTTCAGTGGTGGGCTCAATGGGTAACCCTGGTCAATCTAACTACTGTGCAGCAAAAGCGGGTTTGATTGGCTTTTCTAAAGGTTTAGCGAAAGAAGTGGCATCACGTGGCATTACTGTAAACGTGGTAGCACCCGGCTTTATCGCAACAGATATGACTGAAGTGCTTACTGAAGAACAAAAAGCAGGTATTCTAGGTAATGTCCCTGCAGGTCGTTTAGGTGAACCAAAAGATATTGCAAAAGCGGTAGCGTTTTTAGCTTCTGACGATGCGGCTTATATTACCGGTACCACATTACATGTGAATGGCGGCTTATATATGAGCTAACCCTTTAGGGCATATATATCTGGGATTTTGTCTATAAAATATAGCAAAGCAGTTTAGTTAATGATAAAATCCCAACCGCAATGTAACTTTTTCTCTGTATGTGTTTTTACATTGCCTGTTTTTTTGTGGTGCGACCACCTAAGAAATAGTTGCAACTTTATCAAAAATGCATACACTAACCGCTCTTAAATGAGTTAAAACAACAATAGGAAAAACAAATGAGTATTGAAGAACGCGTGAAAAAAATCATCGTTGAACAATTAGGTGTTAAAGAAGAAGACGTAAAACCAGAAGCTTCTTTCGTTGAAGATTTAGGTGCGGACTCTTTAGATACAGTTGAATTAGTAATGGCTTTAGAAGAAGAATTCGATATCGAAATTCCTGATGAAGAAGCTGAAAAAATCACAACTGTTCAATCTGCGATTGACTACGTTCAAAACAATCAGTAATTTTTAAGTTGGGCGATCTTTTAGGTCGCCTAATTTTTTTCTTTAAATTTCTTTTCTAAATTCTTTATCTTTAAATAAAACAAAATATATCTAAATCTCTTAAATTTCTGACCGCACTTTCCTTTTTTAATCTTTCTCAGATTTGCTTTTATTATTTAGTCCCTTTATTTTTTGATTTAAAACAAGATTTACCTTAAAAGTACTTATTATGAGTTAATTTTGATGCTAGTATTCGATCAAAATTTTTTTCTAATTAACCATAAAATGATTCGGAGTATCTTATGGATTTTCTAATGAACCTAGGTGAAGGTAGCCAGTTTGCTATTCAGCTTGTTATTGTTCTTATCTGTTTGTTTTACGGGGCAAAAAAAGGTGGTATCGCACTGGGTATGCTCGGTGGGGTAGGCTTAATTGTTCTTGTTTTCGGCTTCGGTATTGAACCAGGTAAGCCAGCTATCGATGTAATGTTAACCATCCTTGCGGTGGTGGTCACATCGGCAACATTACAAGCCAGTGGTGGTTTAGATGTAATGTTACAAATCGCGGAGAAAATGCTTCGTCGTAACCCGAAATATGTCAGTATTTTGGCACCATTCGTCACTTGTTTCTTAACCATTTTATGTGGTACAGGACACGTGGTTTATACCATGTTACCAATCATCTATGATATCGCGATCAAAAATGATATTCGTCCTGAACGTCCAATGGCGGCAAGTTCAATTGCTTCTCAAATGGGTATCATCGCATCACCTGTTTCTGTGGCTGTAGTAACTTTAACTACATTCTTAGTGAATGCTAAAACACCATTAGCAGGTTTTGATGGTTATTTAGATTTATTAAAAATTACCGTTCCTTCAACCCTTTGTGGTGTATTAGCTATCGGTATTTTCAGCTGGTTCCGCGGTAAAGATTTAGATAAAGACCCAGAATTCCAAGAGAAATTAAAAGATCCCGAATTCAAAAAATATGTTTATGGTGATAGCACATCATTGTTAGACAAAAAATTGCCACAATCTAGCTGGAATGCGATGTGGATCTTCTTTGGTGCGATTTTAGTGGTAGCGCTATTAGGTTACTTTAAAGATTTACGCCCAGCCTTTGAAAAATCAGCACCAGCTCAAGTGGTTGAAATCGTTTCTGCTGATAAAGCAGTGAAATCTTTCAATGTTAAAGACGGTAAAATTGTTGCATTAGCAAAAGATGGTACATTAGTACTTGATGTTAAAGACAGCAAAGCGAAAGCACAAACAGCTTACAACAACGTTGCAATCTATAACGATAAAGGTGAAGTGGCTCAAACAATTACCGCTCAAGATAACAGTGTTGTCATCACTGCGGGTGATAAAACTGAAACTATCGATAACGCTGCAATCGTATTAAAAGACACTGCGAAGAAAAAAGTGAATTTAAGTATGGTTCACGTTATTCAAATCTTCATGTTATTAGCGGGCGCATTAATTGTTATCTTTACTAAAACTGATGCGGGTAAAATCAGTAAAAATGAAATTTTCCGTTCAGGTATGATTGCGTTAGTGGCCGTATTCGGGATTTCTTGGATGGCGGAAACCATGTTTACCGTTCACACACCGATGATGAAAGCAGCACTTGGTGATGTGGTAAAAGCACATCCTTGGACTTACGCCGTGATGTTGTTATTAATTTCTAAATTCGTAAACTCACAAGCGGCAGCATTAGTTGCATTCGTTCCACTTGCTTTAGGTATCGGAGTTGATCCAGCTGTTATCTTAGCCTTTGCTTCAGCTTGTTACGGTTACTACATTTTACCAACTTACCCAAGTGACCTTGCGGCAATCCAA
>CABSXY010000162.1 GCA_902481695.1 uncultured Haemophilus sp.
GCTGATGTTATGGATCTTAACCTCACTTATTCATACAAAGATGATGCATTCTGGTACTTCATGCACCCAGAAACATTTGAACAATACTCTGCTGATGCAAAAGCAGTGGGTGATGCTGAAAAATGGTTATTAGACCAAGCAGATTGTATCGTGACTTTATGGAACGGTGCGCCAATTACTGTTACCCCACCAAACTTCGTAGAATTAGAAATCATCGATACTGACCCTGGTCTTAAAGGTGATACTGCGGGTACAGGCGGTAAACCAGCAACATTAAGTACTGGTGCTGTGGTGAAAGTACCTCTTTTTGTTCAAATCGGTGAAGTAATTAAAGTCGATACTCGTTCAGGCGAATACGTTTCTCGTGTGAAATAATCTTCCATTGTGAAATAAAAGAGCGGTCAATATTTAATGAATATTGACCGTTTTTTTATTACGTGTTCATTCGTTTCAGAGAAATAAAAAATGCGGTTATTTCTAACCGCACTTTGATTGATTATTTTACTTTTGAGCCTTCTAAATCTAAAGAAGGTTTTCTATCTGAGTTCACACAAATAACTTGTGCAGCCGCATAGAGCGTTGTATTAGGTTTTAAGCTAATTGTGTATTTCTCTTGTTTTTTTGGTGCGGCACGCAAGCCTTCGCCCCAGAAATCATCATAAAAATCAGTACGAACTTGGGTTAAATGGTAGTTCTTACAGTTTAAGATTTTATATTGGCGAACAGAACGCGCATAACGTCTTTTCTCATTTGGATACACATATAAACCTTTATCCAAATTCACCACGGCATCAAAATGCACTTGGTTTAAATCTTGGTTATCCACCCAAATTGAATCGGTATCAATGTAGTAATTTTTATCTTTTACTAATCGAATATACCCTACTCTATCTTTTGAAGGTGGCGTTAAGGTCACCTCTTCTTGTGTAACTGGCGATTGAACAGCTGAACAGCCTGCTAAAAGGGCTACACCTAAAAACGTTAATGCTAATTTTTTCATTTTTCCTCCTTAAAGCTTTCTAAAGCCTGCTGTTAATCTTTTTATACCTTAGCTTAATATTTTACCGTATGTCCATATCCTTCAAGGATTGTTTTAATATGCTCAAGTGATTCTTTTGTCGGCGGTAAAACATCTTCGAGCTCATAGTCAAAGCCAAGGGTTTTCCATTTATGAGCCCCTAATCGATGATAAGGGAGAAGTTCGACTTTTTCAATATTGGTCATACCTTCAATAAACTGTCCGAGCAGATGAACATCATGATCGTTATCGGTATAACCTGGAACGACTACATAACGAATCCAGGTTCGCTGATTACGTTTTTGCAGATATTTTGCAAATTCCAACGTACGTTTGTTTGGCACTCCAATAAGATTTTGGTGCACTTGATCGTTTAGTTCTTTTAAATCAAGCAAAACAAGATCGGTTACATCGATCAGTTCATCAATAATGTGATCATAATGACGTACAAATCCATTAGTATCTAAACAAGTATTAATGCCTTCTGCTTTACAAGCTCGGAACCAATCTCGTACAAACTCAGCTTGAAGAATGGCCTCACCACCTGATGCTGTTACACCACCACCGGTTGCATTCATAAAATGGCGATAGCTCACGACTTCTTTCATGAGTTCTTCCACACTGATTTCGCGACCACCATCAAGATCCCAAGTATCACGGTTGTGGCAATATTTGCAACGCATTAAACAGCCTTGCATAAACAAAATAAAACGAATGCCGGGACCATCTACGGTTCCACAGGATTCAAAGGAGTGAATTCTTCCTAGAACAGACATACATAAATTTCCAAAAAAATAAATCTAGCTAAATTTTACCAAAAATATCATCTATAAAAAATGAGCCTGACTTAAAATCAGGCTCATAATTTCTATGTTCCCGCTAAAGTGCGGTTAAATTTTATCGTGTTTTAGAACGATTCTGTGAATGTACGAGTGACGACGTCTTGTTGTTGCTCTTTAGTTAAAGAGTTGAAACGTACTGCGTAACCAGATACACGAATAGTTAATTGCGGATATTTATCCGGATTTTCCATCGCATCTAATAACATTTCACGGTTTAATACGTTCACATTTAAGTGTTGACCACCTTCTACTGCAGCTTCGTGGTGGAAGTAACCATCCATTAAGCCCGCAAGGTTGCGACGTTGTGCTTCTGGATCTTTACCTAATGCATTTGGTACGATTGAGAAGGTATAAGAAATACCATCTTTCGCGTAAGCAAATGGAAGTTTAGCTACAGAAGTTAATGATGCTACCGCACCTTTTTGGTCACGACCATGCATTGGGTTAGCACCTGGTCCGAATGGCGCACCGGCACGACGACCATCTGGGGTGTTACCTGTTTTCTTACCATAAACCACGTTAGAAGTAATGGTTAATACAGATTGTGTAGGCACAGCGTTGCGGTAAGTTTTAAGTTTTTGAATTTTCTTCATGAAACGTTCAACTAAATCACAAGCGATGTCATCTACACGGTTGTCGTTGTTACCATATTGTGGATATTCACCTTCGATCTCGAAGTCGATCGCTACATTGCTTGCTACAACATTGCCATCTTTATCTTTGATGTCGCCACGAACTGGTTTAACTTTCGCATATTTAATTGCTGAAAGAGAGTCTGCTGCAACAGAAAGACCTGCGATACCACAAGCCATGGTACGGTATACATCACGATCATGTAATGCCATTAATGCGGCTTCGTATGAATATTTATCATGCATATAGTGGATGATATTTAAGGCAGTCACATATTGTTTTGCCAACCAATCCATAAAGCTGTCCATACGAGTCATGACTGTGTCGAAATCTAACACCTCATCCGTGATTGGTGCTGTTTTCGGACCAACTTGCATACCTAATTTTTCATCGATACCGCCGTTGATTGCGTATAACAATGTTTTCGCTAAGTTTGCACGCGCACCGAAGAATTGCATTTGTTTACCAACAACCATTGGTGATACACAACATGCGATTGCGTAGTCATCATTGTTGAAGTCTGGACGCATTAAATCATCGTTTTCGTATTGAACTGATGAGGTATCAATCGATACTTTCGCACAGAAACGTTTGAAGTTTTCAGGTAATTGTTCAGACCAAAGAATTGTTAAGTTTGGTTCTGGAGAAGTACCCATGTTGTAAAGGGTGTGTAAAATACGGAATGTATTTTTGGTGACTAATGTACGGCCGTCTAAACCCATACCTGCGATGGTTTCAGTTGCCCACATTGGGTCACCAGAGAATAATTGATCGTATTCAGGTGTACGTAAGAAACGAACCATACGAAGTTTCATGACCAAGTGGTCAACTAATTCTTGCGCTTCAGTTTCAGTAAGTTTACCTGCTTTTAAATCACGTTCGATATAGATATCGATAAAGGTTGCAGTACGACCGAATGACATCGCTGCACCATTTTGTGATTTGATTGCTGCTAAGTAAGCAAAGTACATCCATTGAATTGCTTCTTTAGCGTTAGTTGCAGGGTTAGAAATATCGTAACCGTAGCTTGCTGCCATTTGTTTCATTTGGCCTAATGCACGGTGTTGTTCTGCGATTTCTTCACGTAAACGGATAGTTGCTTCTAGATTTACGCCATCTTCTAAATCTTTTTGTAAAGAAGTGAATTGCGCGTACTTATCTTTCATTAAGAAATCAACACCATAAAGTGCAACACGACGGTAGTCACCGATGATACGACCACGACCGTAAGCATCTGGAAGACCGGTTAATACACCTGATTTACGACAACGTAAAATGTCTGGTGTATAAACATCGAACACACCTTGGTTATGGGTTTTACGATATTCAGTGAAGATTTTTTTCACTTCAGGATCTAATTCACGACCGTAAATTTTGCATGATCCTTCCACCATTTTAATACCACCAAATGGCATAATGGCGCGTTTTAATGGAGCATCGGTTTGAAGACCTACGATTTTCTCTAAGTCTTTATTGATATAACCTGGTGCGTGAGAAGTAATCGTTGAAGGGGTATGTTCGTCAAAGTCTAACGGCGCATGCGTGCGGTTTTCAACTTTAATTCCTTCCATAACGGTTTCCCAAAGTTTTGTTGTCGCTTCGGTTGGACCTGCTAAGAAAGAATCATCACCTTCATATGGGGTGTAGTTCTTTTGAATAAAATCACGCACGTTGACGTTTTCTTGCCAATCACCGGCAACGAATCCTGCCCACGCAACTTTTTGTGCTTCATTAAGTTCTGACATAGTCATTTCCTTTTTCAATTGATAAAAATAAATCTGTGTATAGTTCGTTAGCCCATTAGTGAGTTTTGGTTAAATAGCGTTGGAATAAGCCAATACAAACCGCACCACCCACAATGTTTCCTAACGTTACTGGAATCAAATTCTTCACAATGAAATGATAGAGATCTAAATCTGCATATTTCATTGGATCCACACCAATCTGTTGCCAAAACTCTGGTGTACTAAAATGTGCTGTGATAATGCCTAGT
>CABSXY010000163.1 GCA_902481695.1 uncultured Haemophilus sp.
GAAGCGGCCATTGTGAGCCATCAATTGATGCTTCGAGCAGGGATGATTCGCCCTCTTGCTTCAGGTCTCTATAACTGGATGCCAACCGGCTGGCGTGTGCTCCGTAAAGTAGAAAAAATCATCCGTGAAGAAATGGATAAAAGTGGCGCACTTGAAATCAAAATGCCAGTCGTGCAACCGGCAGAATTATGGGAAGAATCAGGTCGTTGGGAACAATATGGCCCAGAATTACTTCGTTTTGAAGATCGTGGTAATCGTCACTTTGTATTAGGTCCAACACATGAAGAAGTGATTACGGATTTAGTTCGCCGCGAAGTGTCATCATACAGACAACTTCCAATCAATTTATACCAAATTCAAACCAAATTCCGTGATGAAGTGCGTCCTCGTTTCGGTGTCATGCGTTCACGTGAATTTATCATGAAAGATGCGTATTCTTTCCATGCTGATCATGCGAGCTTGCAACAAACTTATGATGTGATGTACCAAACTTACAGCAATATTTTCAATCGCTTAGGTTTAGATTTCCGTGCCGTACAAGCGGATACGGGTTCTATCGGTGGTAGCGCCTCACATGAATTCCAAGTATTAGCAAACAGCGGTGAAGATGATGTGATTTTCTCTACGGAATCTGATTACGCAGCAAACATTGAATTAGCAGAAGCGGTGGCGATTGGTGAGCGTGCCGCGCCAACGAAAGCGATGGAATTAGTTGATACGCCAAATGCAAAAACGATTGCAGAGTTGGTGGAACAATTTAATTTACCAATTGAGAAAACAGTTAAAACCTTGATTGTAAAAGGGGCAAGCGAAGAGCAACCGTTGGTGGCATTAGTCATTCGTGGTGACCATGAATTAAACGAAATCAAAGCAGAAAAATTACCTGAAGTGGCTTCACCATTTGAGTTTGCGGATGAAGCTGTTATCAAAGCCAAAATCGGTGCAGGTGTGGGTTCATTAGGCCCTGTTAATCTCAATATTCCAGTGATTATTGACCGTTCAGTGGCATTAGTGTCTGATTTCAGCGCGGGTGCAAACATTGATGGTAAACATTACTTCAATATCAACTGGGAACGTGATGTAGCGTTACCAAAAGTGGCGGATATTCGTAACGTGGTTGAAGGTGACCCAAGCCCAGATGGTAAAGGTACCTTATTGATTAAACGTGGTATCGAAGTAGGTCACATTTTTCAATTAGGTAAAAAATATTCAGAAGCGATGAATGCGACTGTTCAAGGTGAAGATGGTCGTCCAATGGTCGTAACCATGGGATGTTACGGTATTGGTGTAACGCGTGTGGTCGCTGCGGCGATTGAACAACATTTTGATGATCGCGGTATTGTGTGGCCAACAGATGAAATTGCACCATTTACCGTGGCTATCGTGCCAATGAATATGCACAAATCTGAAAGCGTTCAACAATATGCCGAAGAATTGTACCGCACTTTACAAGCACAAGGCGTAGAAGTGATCTTTGATGATCGTAAAGAACGCCCAGGTGTGATGTTTGCAGATATGGAACTTATCGGCGTGCCACACATGGTGGTGATTGGTGAGAAAAATCTCGCAAACGGCGAAATCGAATACAAAAATCGCCGCACTGGTGAAAAACAAATGATTGCAAAAGATCAGTTGTTAGATTTCTTGAAAGGACAAATTAAAGCTTAGCCAAAAGTTAAAATTCATGGCATAGCTTTAGTTGCTATGCCAAGGATATTTAATTAATGATGTGGTAAATATAAAACGGTTGCTGAGTTAATCTAAGCAACCGTTTTTATACTCACAACACATCAGAATGATGAGATGTGATTTTATGAAATCTTCAAAGAGATTAATATCTAGAATGTTTTGCTCATTTCTAAGAATACGCGGTTTTTGTCGTAACCATAGAAAGGATGATTACTTTTTACTTTTTGGTAAGACCATGTAATTTTAGGCGTAATCCCCCAGAAATAGAGATCGCGATGCCATAATGTTAACGTTGAAGCATATTCTCTATTTTTCTGGCGAATGTTAAAGAAATCAGCCGCTTGATAATGGCGTTGAGCATATGAAAGCGTGATTCGGCTTGAAATTCCCCATGGCCATTCTTGTCCCCAACCAAGGCGTCCACCAGTTCGTTGATAGGCGTTATCTTTATCGCGAGCATTTTCACGAGAATAATCTACCCCAATAAACCAATGTTGTCCGCTTTTCGGAACATAGAGTAATGTATTAGAGAATAAATAATTGTTGCCGTTTAAATGTTTCCGCCAATCATAGCGTTGTTCACCATATTCCAAGGCAGATGAAATTTGCCAACGAGGATTAAGCCAGTAGCTAATATCAAAACGTACGCCAGAGTTTTTAGAGTATTGTTTGAGTGCATCGCTACCGTTTGAGCCACCACTATACCAACGTTTTTCGGTAAATGGTGTTAAAGCCAATTCTAAATGGGAAGTTTGATAACCTAATCCCCAACCTAAGCGCGCATTTAATTCGTTATATTTTTTGTTATTCCAGTAGTATTTACCATTTCCATCAAAGCCTAATTTGGTGAAAAAGTTATGTGCAAGAGACCATTTTTTCTCAACACCTAATGAATAAGAAAGCCCTTGTGCACTTTCTTTGCGCCAAGCTTGCCAGTTACCAATATGAGTACCTGCTTTGGGCGCATTGTTGATATTGCTTTCATTGAGGTAACTTACACCACCATAAAATTTCCATTGATCGCGTTGATTTAATGCAGATAAATATTGATCAATAACGGCAGTCATTTCAGGCGTCATTTGCTCCGCACGTAATTTTTGGAACTGATCTTTTGCTGCTTCATTATCGTTATTTAAAAAGAGCGCTTGAGCAAGTTGATAACGTAATGGCAAACTATCAGAGTATTGGGTGAATAGGGTACGATAACGTTGCGCAGCCTCACTATAGTTGCCTTTATGACGGGCATCAATAGCTTCAGCCCAGCTCAATAGCACAGGATCCTTTTTAGGGAGTTCTCGATATAAAGGTAATAAAAGTGAAACAGCTTCCTCGTTATTTTGTAAGACAGAAGGAATCATTCCACGTACGATTAAATCAGGATGACGAGCTAGCTCTTCTTTAGTCATCGAGACTGAGCCTTCATTATTTGTCTTCGGTTGGATCGCAGGTGCTTGAAGCTTTGGTGCAGCAACCTGAATATTTTTGTCTAAGGTGTCATTTTTCGATTGTGCTACCTCGGCATTTGCCCACTGAGCACATATCATGCTTACTACTGTATATAAAAAAGATTTTGTAAATTTCATTTGTTATCAAAAGAGAAATAAAGCAAGCCCAAGGCTTGCTTTATTCATGTTAGGATTAAAACTCATTATTGTTTTTGTGCGCCGAATGCTGCGGCCCAGCTGTTGTCATTTGCTTGTGCTAAGCCAGCAAGCTCTTTTGCTTGAGCACCGTAGAATTTACCTTCTACACGTGCTGCAGATGGCAATGAAGATGAGCTTGCTGCACCACTAAAACTATTACCTGAAATAGATGCGTTAATATTCACAGGTTGAATATTGCGAATATTTAATGATCCACTTAATGATTTATTGCCAAAATCGACATTAAATTGTGAGCTACCCGTGTAGAAATCTTCATCATCTAATGCAGGAATGTCTGCTGAGATGATAGATTGGCCATAATAAGAAGCGCTACCACTTGTTGGCATATTAGGAGTCGGGTTTCCGTTGTAGAATAAATAAGATATTCCATTGTCATCCAAGCTATCGCTAATACCGAAACGTGTATCAGAATAACGTCCACAACATACTTCTAAATCTCTTCCATTGGCGCTAATATTGGTCCAACCACCAGCAGAAATTCCTGGATATCCAATTGCAACATTAGTGCCATCAACATTGATGCTAGAGGTATTATAACCATTAATTTCTACACGGCGAATAGAAACACTGTTACTGTCAGAAGCCGCAAGTGCAGCACCTGTTCCACTACTTGCTTGATGATTAGGCTTTGCTGCATTGTTATTAGCAGGTGTATAGGATTGATTTAAATTAGTTTTATTATCTACTGGTGAACCATCTGGAGTATCACTGCCACCACCGCTACTACCACATGCAGATAATACTAAAGCCGCTAATACTGTTGTACCAAATTTAAAAACATGATTTAAAGAAAACATACTAATATTCCTTATTTAATAAGTAGAAGTAAAAATACCTTTGAAAAGCATCTGGCAAAGACTATCATTACAAATTCAATTTGTCTATAAAGTTATAAGGTTAAGTGTTTTATTTCTAAAATAAATTAAAATATCTGTTTTCACTTAATTAAACCTCCCACCAAATCAACGCCCATTTGCGTTGTCCGTGCTTTATCGGTTCATTATTTATTTCTTTTTGTTGATAGAATTTTGCTAAATCTTGTTTTTCTTTTTCGGTGAGATTGCCGAGGTAAAACTCCACGGAATTTAATAAATC
>CABSXY010000164.1 GCA_902481695.1 uncultured Haemophilus sp.
AGCTGAATTTGAGAAAGCGCATGGTCAAGCGATTTGGGTGCGAGATATGGCAACAGCCTTGGCGCAAGATGAAAGTGTAATGCGTAATTTTATGTATAAAGCGGGTAAATTAGGCTATCTCACGCCAATCGTAAAAGACCGTTTTTTCCTGACTGAAAGCATTTATGCTTATGCGCGCTTGATCAAGCAAATGGCAGGTGAGGAAGGTAAGATTGCGGTTAATGAATTACGTGATAAACTGAACTTTGGTCGAAAACTGACAGTGCAATTAATGGAATATTTTGACCGTACTGGCTTTTTACGCCGCAAAGGCAATGATCACATTTTACGTGATAAAGATACATTTGATTTATAGGATAAAACATGAAAAAGACATTCATTTCAGCCTTAATTTTAACCGCACTTTTTACGGTAACAGGTTGCGAAGATAAAGAAGCGAAAGCAACCATTGAGCAACAAACACAGACAATTGCACAACTGACGTCAGGAAATACGCAATTAAGAGGTGAAAAATAAAAGGCTGAGAAAGTTATTCCTGCTATTTTTCCAGAAAAAGACACCATTTTTGAAAAAGTAGAAAAAATCAAATATACCCAAGCGCAAGAACGTTGGTTTGAGCGTGATGAGGTAGAAATTGATATTAGCCTATTCGGATTAAAAACGAATATAGATTGGTTAGACGAACTGTTATGGACTGAATTGGTAAAAAATGAATTTGGAGAAAATGCACCTAAAACACGAGAGCAGGTGCTGACTGAATACAAAACAATTTTGAATGATGTAAAAGCATCTTTAGAAAAAGAACATGAGTTAGGTTTCTCTCGTAATGCTTGGATGCTATTTGTTGGTCAAAAAGAAAAATTAGCGACTTTTGCTATGGGGTATTATAGCTATACTGGGGGGCTACATGGTGTTGAGGGGAACGTATATTTAACTGTAGATATGACTACACATAAAGTACTGACGCTTCCTGATATTATTGATCAGAAAAAGCTCCCTGAGGTTAAAGAATTAATGTGGAGTTTTTATACGAATTTTGGCTCTACTAAAGATGAGGATGCGTTTACGAAAAAAACAGATTTTGATGTTTCTGAGAATTTCTATCTTGCACACGATGGTATCCATTTCATTTATCACGAATATGAAATTGCTTCGTATGCCGAGGGCGAGCAAGATTTAGTGATCCCGTGGGCTTGGCTACAACGTGAAAATTTATTAACTTCAGATTTTGTAAAACAGAAGTATTATGATTTAGGATACACAGCACCAGTAAAACAGTAATCAAAGTGCGGTCAATAATGGCCGCATTTTTATTGGCCTTTTTTCACCCAGTATTTAAAAGGGATGTCTTGGGTTTCACTCGCTAAAAGTGTATGTTCCATAAATTGGCAGAAGCTGGGAATATCGCGAGTAGTGGCAGGATCGTCCGCTAAAATAAGCAATACTTCACCTTCATTCATGTGGCGAATGTTTTTTCTCACGAGCATCACAGGTTCAGGACAACGTAAACCAACGGTATCAAGGGTTTTATCGACAGTAATTTCAGTCATGGTTATTTATTAGTTTTATTGAAATTGAGCTACATCATACAATAATTATGGGGAAATTTCGATAAATCCGCTATCAATGATAAACTACGCAACAAATTCATTTGAACAATTATTTCATGGCTGAATACCTTATCCCCAAAAGTGCGGTCGTTTTTGAAGAAGAAATTAAGAAAAGTCGATTTATCACGTATTTGCAACATACGGAAGGACTTGAACAGGCCAAAGCTTTTTGGGCAGAAATTAAAGCGCAGCACCCTAATGCCCGCCATCATTGTTGGGCAGCAGTGGCCGGCAGGCCAACGGATTCTCAACAATTAGGCTTTTCTGATGACGGTGAACCGGCAGGTACTGCAGGAAAACCGATGCTATCTGCTTTGCTAGGTAGTCAAGTTGGTGAAATTAGTGCTGTTGTTGTTCGTTATTATGGTGGCATTTTATTAGGTACTGGCGGTTTAGTTCGAGCTTATGGAAATGGTGTGCAGCAAGCTTTAAAATTATTAGAAACTGAACGAAAAGTAGAACGTCAGTTATTCCAAGTTCATTGTGATTATGCACAATTAAATTGGATCCAAATTTTATGTGAACAGCATCAAATTGAAATTTATCAGCAAGATTTTCAAGTGCAGATTACATTGCAGTTAGGCATTAGTGAAGATCAAATTAAACCTTTTGAACAAGCATTAATTGAGCGTTCGGCAGGAACGTTGAAATTAGAAGAAATGAATTAAGCGAGATATTGTGCATATTTTATCCATTATTCGGATTATCGGCATTTTGATCATGTGCTTTTCCGGCACGATGCTGATTCCAGCCTTTGTGGCGCTTATTTATGGCGATGGCGGCGGTAAAGCGTTTATGCAAGCTTTTGCATTAAGCTTAACCGTGGGCATGTTGCTTTGGTGGCCTTGTCATCACCACAAACAAGAATTGCGGTCTCGTGATGGTTTCTTAATTGTGGTGGCATTTTGGTTCGTTTTGGGCGGTTTAGCAACCTTGCCATTGCTATTATTTGATTCACCTCATTTAACAGTAGCTTCCGCCGTGTTTGAGGCATTTTCTGGGCTAACAACCACGGGTGCTACCGTCATGACAGGGTTAGATAATTTACCGAAAGCCATTCTGTTTTATCGTCAATTCCTACAATGGTTAGGCGGGATGGGGATCATCGTACTTGCGATTGCGATTATTCCTTTATTAGGTATTGGCGGAATGCAGTTATACCGTGCAGAAATGTCAGGCCCAATGAAAGATCAGAAAATTCAGCCACGGATAGCGGAAACGGCAAAGGCATTGTGGTTTGTTTATTTCTTTTTAACCATGTCTTGTGCTTTGGCTTATTGGCTAGCGGGTATGACACCGTTCGATGCGATTACGCATAGTTTTTCAACAGTATCTATTGGCGGCTTTTCTACTCATGATGCTAGTATCGGCTATTTTAATAGTTCGGCGATTAATTTTATCACGGTCATTTTCTTATGGATTTCGGCTTGTAACTTCGCATTGCACTTCAGAGCATTTTCGACTTTAGGACGAGAAAATATTTTGAAAATTTATACAAAAGATCCAGAATTCCGCTTCTTTATGAGTATTCAAATTTTGCTTATCGTGGCTTGTACATTGGTAATGATAAGCCATCAATATTTTGACTCCTCATGGCAAGATTTTGAGCAAGTCGTATTCCAAGCGGTATCGATCTCAACAACAACAGGTTACACCACATCAAATTTCTCTGAGTGGCCTTCCTTTGTGCCGATGCTATTAATCATAGCCTCTTTTATTGGAGGCTGTGCGGGATCAGTTGGTG
This sequence comes from uncultured Haemophilus sp., assembly GCA_902481695.1. Lineage (GTDB taxonomy): Bacteria > Pseudomonadota > Gammaproteobacteria > Enterobacterales > Pasteurellaceae > Haemophilus_D. The sequence continues at coordinate 3,355 of CABSXY010000164.1, forward strand.
GTGGTTTGCGTGTTGCGCGGATTTTAGTGTTATATCTTCAAGGTGCGAGAGAGCTGAAGCGATTTGTTCACCCAAATTTAGTGTATCCAATTAAATGGGGCAAAAATGTCCTTGATGAACGTGTGATTGGGAGTATTTGGGCCTTTTTCTCTGCATATCTATTGGTATTCACTATTTGTTTATTAAGTGTGATTGCATGTGGTGTCGAACCTTTTGATGCCTTTAATGCGGTATTAGCAAGTATTAATAACCTTGGACCGGGATTAGGTTCAGTAAGCAGCAATATGACGGCGATGCCAGATAGTGCTAAATGGGTACTCACCATTGCGATGGTATGCGGTCGTTTAGAAATTTTCACATTATTAGCGCTCTTCACACCGGCGTTTTGGAAGGCATAATGAAAACATTAATTTTATATTCAAGCCGTGATGGACAAACTAAAAAGATTGCTGAATTTATGGCTCAGTATCTTGAAGGAGAAGTAGTTGTTTCACCGTTAACGGAGGAACTGGATCTTCCATTTTTTGATCGGGTGATTATTGGGGCATCCATTCGTTATGGTCATTTTAATAAACAGTTATACCATTTTGTGGAACGCCATCATGAATTGCTGAATGCAAAAAGTGCGGTCTTTTTTGGCGTAAATTTGACAGCGAGAAAAGAAGGAAAAGATACACCAGAGGGAAATGCCTATGTACGTAAGTTCCTTCAACGCATAAACTGGACACCTACAAAAGTCGGCGTGTTTGCAGGGGCATTACTATATCCACGCTATAAATGGATTGATCGTGTCATGATCCAATTGATTATGAAAATTACAGGTGGTGAAACGGATACGACCAAAGAAATTGAATATACCGATTGGGGAAAAGTAAAGACATTTGCAGAAAGCCTGAATTCGTAGAATAAAACACCATAAAAATAGTGTTTTTTAGACGATTTGATTAAAAGATCTTCAACTAAGAAAAAATTTACATTTTTTTACAAAAAGATCTTGCAAAGGCATCTGAAATGCCTATAATA
>CABSXY010000165.1 GCA_902481695.1 uncultured Haemophilus sp.
ATAGCCATTGTCATTTTGGATATTAAATTTATCTTCTCGGGAAGTACCAAATGAGGCTTTTTTGCCTTGTACACCTAGATTTTTTGCAATGTTGGCAATGTAATCATTATGCTCATTGATCTTCGCTTTCATTTCGGTGCTTTTACCGACTAAATCACCAATTTTTTGCGCGGTTTCAAGATTTTCTTGGTAGCTTTCATGGCGAGAATCGAACATCACCGTTGGCGCAATTTTTTTCAATTCTTCAAATACTGCAGTATGACGGGAAGGATCGGCAATAATTAAATCGGGTTTGAGAGAAGCAATCACTTCAAGACTCGGTTGAGAACGTGTGCCAACAGATTGCCACGCAGCAATTTTTTCACGCACTTGCGGCAAAATACGATCGATTTTGTTATCGTCAGCCACACCCACTGGGCTTACACCGACTTGGGCTAAAGCATCCACAAAAGAATATTCCAATGCCACAACACGGCTTGGGGTTTTATCAAGGGTAAATTCACCTTTCGCATCTTTAACCGTCACTGCACTAGCAAATGCGGATACCATTAATAATGCAGAAGCTAAAGTGGTTTTGAATAATTTTTTCATGTTATGTCCTCAATAATAAAAAGCATTTGGATTATACACTCAAACAATGTTATTGAGAATAGTTGTATTTTAGCTATTTGGTCGGATTTCTCTATTTTGCCCGCATTCTAGCAAGCAAGCTGACAGCGATAATGATGACTAATGAACCAATCCAGAAATTTAGGCTTGGTACGTTATCCCAGAAGAGCCAGTCACAGATGCTGGAGAAAATTACGCCAGTAAAAGCAAAAGGCGTAATGACATTGGCAGGGGCGTATTTAAAGGCGCGAGTGAGTAATAATTGGAAAATAAGCCCGAATCCACCCACCAAAATCAATAAGGTGAATCCATGTAATGTTGGCATTTCCCATTGTGTGATGAAAAAGAGTGGCAATAAAATCGAGCCTAACAAATGGAAATAAAACACGATATTTTTAGGTGAATTGTGTTTGTTGAGCTCTTGTAAGCTGATAAACGCCATAGCAGCCAATACTGCCGCACCTAAGGCGTAGCCTACATGGATAGGGTTGATATTCATTGAGCCGTTGGTAAGCATAATGATGGATACACCAATAAAGCCCATAAAACTGCAAGCCAATACTTTTAATGGTGTTCTGACTTTAAAGAAAAACAGCAGTAAAGGCACAAAAAGTGCGGACGTATTCATCAATAAAATTGCAATGGAAATCGGTAAATATTTAATGGCGTAAAAGGTTAACAACATACTGGCAATGCCGGCGAGGTTGCGCAAAACGAGAAACTTCCATTGCGACATATCGACTTTGAAATCTCCATCTTTAATTAAAAAGGGCAGGAGAAACACAAAACCAATAAAGAAACGGGAAAATAAAATTTCACTGGACGGTAATTCATCAGAGGCGTATTTTACAAATACGCCCATTAAGGCAATGCTGATGTAAGCTAACACCATACAAACAACAGCTTTTTGATAATTATTGCGGAGATGTATGTTTGGCATAAAGGTTCCTTGCACAACGTGCGGTAAAAAATTGCCTTATTTTGTAAGAAAATGGGCTTGTCTTCGTCTAATGAAATGTAAGCTGAAGATTTTTCTATAATAAGGAAAGAAAATGAAATATACAAAAACATTTCTCATATTGACCGCACTTTTTGGCGGTTTGCAAAGTAGTTTAACGTATGCTGATAATCCAACCTCATCAAAGGAGCAAAAAATGACAATGGAAAGCAAACAAGAACAACGTATTATTTATCTTGCTGGTGGCTGCTTTTGGGGACTAGAAGCTTATATGGAAAGAATTCAAGGCGTGACTGATGCCGTTTCTGGTTATGCCAATGGAAAAGGTGATACCACTAACTACCAATTATTGCATGCGACAGATCATGCGGAAACGGTGAAAGTCACTTACGATCCAAATAAAATTTCGTTAGATAAATTACTGCAATATTATTTCCGCGTGATCGATCCAACCAGTATTAACAAGCAAGGTAATGATCGTGGCAGACAATATCGCACCGGCATTTATTATCAAAATGAGCAAGATAAAGCGGTTATTGAAGCGGCATTGAAAACTTTACAAAGTAAATATCAAGCGCCGATTCAAATTGAAGTGGAACCGCTGAAAAATTATGTGGAGGCGGAAGAATATCATCAGGATTATCTCAAGAAAAACCCGAATGGTTATTGCCATATTGACATCAAAAAAGCCGATGAGCCATTAATTGATGATAAAAAATACCCAAAACCAAGTGATGCAGAATTAAAGCAAAAATTGACCGCACTTCAATATGATGTGACGCAAGGCAAACATACCGAACGCTCTTTTAGTAACGAATATTGGGATAATTTCGCGCCGGGTATTTATGTGGATATCACCACGGGAGAACCGTTATTTTCTTCTAAAGATAAATTTGAATCAGGTTGCGGCTGGCCAAGTTTTACCAAACCGATTGCCGCTGAAGTGGCGGAGTATCAAAGAGACAATAGCTTTAATATGACTCGCATTGAGGTATTAAGCCGCAGTGGCCATGCCCATTTAGGTCATGTATTTGATGATGGCCCTCGTGATAAAGGCGGTTTACGTTATTGCATCAACAGCGCATCGATTAAGTTTATTCCATTAGATGAAATGGAAAAACAAGGTTATGGCGATTTGATTCCTTTTGTGAAATAAGAGGAAAAAATGAAAAAAATATTGACCGCACTTTTATTGTTTTTGAGTCCATTCAGTTTTGCACAAGAGAAGGTGTCTTTGGCGGACATCCCCTTGAAGACGTTGGATAATCAAACCGTCTCTTTATCACAATATCAAGGCAAACCGCTTTATATCAAAATGTGGGCATCTTGGTGTCCAATTTGTTTAGCGGGTTTAGCGGAAATTGACGATCTCAGTGCTGAAAAGAATCTTGATTTTAATGTGATTACGATTGCCTCACCTGGACAAAAGAATGAACAAAATAGTCAAAAATTTATCAATTGGTATAAAGGTCTGGATTACAAAAATATCACAGTATTATTGGATGAAAAGGGTGAAATCATTAAACGAGCTAATGTATTAGGCTATCCGTTTAATTTACTATTGGATAAGGATTTAAATTTTATCAAAGCACAACCCGGACATTTGAATTCAGAGCAAATTAAACAATTTGTGAAGGAATAAAAAAGTGCGGTCATTTTGGACCGCACTTTTTATATTGGCTTGATTATGCAAATGCCTGTAATTCAGGATTGATTGGGGTTTCAGCGATATTATTCACATAGTTACATAATGTGGCGAGGCTGACACCTAAAATCACATCAATAGCATTTTCTTGGGTATAACCTGCATCAAAAAACGCTTTAAGTTGTGCTTCCGTTAATTTTGCTTTTTGCAAAATAACAGCAAGGGTGAAACGCGCTAAAGTATCGAGTTTTTTATCACTTTCAATACGAGCTGTTGCACGAATTTGGTTTACAAGCTCTTCTTCAAGTTTTAACACTTTTAAAGCGATTTTCGTGTGGCCTGCTACACAGAAACCACAACCGTTAACTACAGCCGCAGTAATTTGCACCACTTCGCGTTCTGTTGCCGTTAAGCTGTTACGACCATTAATGCCGCCCACGGTGCGATAAGTTTCAAGTGCAGTAGGGGCATTCGCGAGAACACCAATTAAATTTGGGATAAAACCATTGGCATTTTGTACGGCTTTTAAGGCTTCTTGTGCTGCTTCAGGTGCTGATTCAATGGTGTGAATTTTAAATTGAGACATAAACTACTCCTAAGGGATAAATCATAAATTTCCGTTTGATAATACCTTTCTAACTTAAGTAAGAAAAAGAAGAAAAGCTTATTTCATATAGCTAAAAGTTATGATTATTTTGGCGTTGCTAGGCTAAATGCGTTTTAACGACAGACAACAATCTCTCCAACTCTTTTTTGCCTTTTTCGGAAAGGACTTTGTTGTCACGCAACATTTGGGTAGCTCGAGCTTCAATAAAGCGAAGGTAATCGCTGTTTTGGGTTGCTTGGAATTGCTTTTCGGCTAACTGCATTTCGGTGAAGTCTTTATTGGTTTGAGCAATCAGCATTTTTTGTCCGATTAATACAATTAATGCGGCAATTAAAGCGATAACGGCACCATAGCCGTGAGTTGGATAATAAAGAATGCCCGCCAGAACAAAAAGTGCGGTCACTAAATTGGATGAATTTTTAATATAGCCTTCAGCCGGTGGTGGTTTGATGAGATCTTTCAGATTCATAGGATTTATATGTCATGCTAAAAATTTGCCTTTCCTCAAGCGAAAGAGGGAAGGCAATATCATAATATATTACGCT
>CABSXY010000166.1 GCA_902481695.1 uncultured Haemophilus sp.
TAGACAGTATTATATTTCCGATATATTATTTATCGGTTTATTTTTGTATTTATTCGTAAGATCATTCTATTCCACTCAAGAATTAGGTATCACCTCAAACCCTTCTTATTCTAGAGTAAAAAGTAATTTCTTTTCTGTAGGGAATTTTATAGGGAAAGTTATTCCTTATGAAACCTTTGATTTAAGCCAAGTAAAAGATTATTTTCAGCCTACGCCATCAGTTACATCTCAGCCTGATGTTAAAAATATTATCTTTATTATGGGCGAAAGTTTAAGTGCAAAACATGTCAATTATTTTGGTTATGAACGAGAAACAATGCCATTTATCAGTAAATTAGCGAATGAAAACCCTAATAATACTGTCTTAAAAGAAGCATACAGTGCCGGTTTAATGACTGCTATCTCACTACCAGCCCTTTTCAATGCTATCCCCCATCCAAATGGACTAAAACAAATTATGAAAGGTGATACCAATTTCTTTAAACTTGCTAAAATTCAAGGGTTTAATACTCATTTTTATACAGCTCAGCCAGAACGAACTATGATGATTATGAGTATTATGGGAAAAAGTTGGATGGATCATCAAATTACTCCTACACAACTCGGGTTATCGCCAGATCAAGGAATAAATGATCATAAACTTCTTCCTTTATTACAGGAAATTGATCTTGATAAAGAAAAGAATTTTATTGTGCTACATCAACGAGGTTCACATGGACCTTATGCTGAATATTTAAGTGAAGAAGAAAAAATCTTTAAAGATGGTACTCCTTTAGATAATTATGACAGCACCATATACAACACAGATCAGTTAATTGAAAAAGTATACAATTATCTCGAAACACGTGGAAAAGATGATTATGTTTTAATTTATACCTCAGATCACGGACAATTTGTGACGAAAAATCATTATAACCAGGGAACAACTGCTGAAGATCAATATCTTGTTCCCGCATTTATTTATACAAAGAATGATAAAATCAACCAAAAATTAAAACAATTAGATCAGTGTAAGCGTTTATTTCATCAACAGCTCTCAACCTTGGTTATCAATATTATGGGATTTCATATGCCAATATCGAGCTGTGAAAAAGGAGTAATTAATTCAGGAATGATAACTGGTGATTATGGCTACCTTTCTGTTGAACAAGCTAAGCCACCTGCTTTTATCAATCCTAATAGAAAATAGATTCTGATTGATCTTTCTAGTATTACACTATCAATAAAAAGTGCGGTTGATTTTACCGCACTTTTTTTGATGAGTTGCTTTCATTCAATAAGTCAAAGCAAAGTATATAACGAAAGGTGCTTAGATAACACTACTTACGAATATAAAGCTCCTTAGTATAAACATAATCCTGTGGATTATGCATTGGGAATCCACCTACTGCTGGGTTGATGACTTTAATCAATGGTGAATAGAATATCGGGATTAGAGGCGTATCTTCCGCAATAATCAGCTCTGCTTGACGATATAATTCAGCACGCGCCTTGTCATTCAAAGTACTTTGTGCTTCTTTCATGATTTGATCAAATTTCTCATTTTTCCAATGCCCCACATTTTCTGGAGATGTTGAAACTAATGAATTAAGAAATGCTGATGGTTCATTATATTCCGCATCAATTGACATACGTGACAATTGAAAATTTCCCATATTACGTTCTCCTAAATAGGTTTTCCATTCCATCGTACGTAATTTCACATCTGTACCTAATTGTTTTTTCCATTCTGAAGCTAATGCTAACGCAACTTTTTCATGTGTCGCATATTTGTTATAAAAAATCTCAAATTGGAGCGGATGTTTTTCGTTATATCCAGCATCATTTAATAATTTTTTAGCTTGTTTAACTCTATCTGTTAACGGTTGATTTAATTCAGCGATGTTTGGTGCACTAAAATCATCAACTTCTGGTGGTGTCAATGTTGCTGCAGGTTTACGTAACCCAATAATATGTTCTGCTATTAGTGGTCGATCTAACGTAAGATATAGCGCTTTTCGAACCTTTTCGTTATCAAACGGTGGTTTCGCCACATTAAAAGTATAGAATTCAGTCGTTAGTCTCGGGACCACAATTAGCGCATTCGGTGTATTTTTCTGAATGTGCGGAATTTGCTCCACTGGTATCCAGGTTAAATCCAATTCTTTAGCTTGGTAACGTTGATATGCCGAAGACAAACTTTCTTGAAATAGATATGCTGAAGTATTAATGAGCGTCTTTTTATCATTCCAATAGAATGGGTTACGTTCTGCTGTAATTTTCTCGTTAATTGTCCATTGTTTTAATTTATAAGCACCATTACTCACGATATTTTGAGGGGTAGCCCATTTATCGCCAAATTGCGCTAATTTATGATGGGGAACAGGGAACATTGTTGGATATGCCAGTAGTTGTAAGAAGTAAGGTGTGGCTTGGGTTAGTTTGATTTCAAGTTGTTTATCATTAATCGCCTTAATACCCAACGCACTTATAGGCTGTTTACCTTGCATCACATCTTCTGTATTTAAAACATGTGCTTTAGACAAATAACTGGCATTTTGGCTACCAAACTTAGGATCAACTGCACGTTGCCAACCTAGCACAAAATCTTGAGCAATTACTGGTGTACCGTCCGACCATTTTGCATCACGCAATGAAAAGGTATAAATCTTGCCATCGTCAGATACTGTCCATTTCTCTGCCTGTGCAGGCTGTACTTGTCCATTTTCATCTAACCAAATTAATCCTTCAAATAAATCAATCGCAATTTGTGCAGCTGTATTTTCTTGCACCAATTGAGGATCAAGTGACCCGGGATCACTATGTGTATTTTGACGGAAAACCTGTGTTTCAGAAAGTGTTGTACCAGCAGGCACAGTGGCTGAAAATGCTGTTGTTGAAAAAATGCCAAGCATCATACTGACCAGCACTGATGTTTTGTATGTTTTCATATAAAATCCTTATTAACTAATATGGCGAAATGCCATTAATCATTCTATCAAAGGCAATAAAAGAAAAGATTGATATAGTTAACAAATTTGAAAAAAATACGGAATGTCTTAGACATCCCGTATTGAATTTATAAAGTATTTGTATTGCGATTATTGCAAGGCTTTTTCAATTTTCTCAAATAAATCTTTTGAGAGATCTTCAACAGCACTTAATCGTTCTAAGGCACGTTTCATTAACGTTTGACGTTGTGCATCAAAACGTGAGAAACGAATTAATGGCTCAATTAAACGCGCAGCCACTTGTGGATTTGTTTCATTTAAACGAATTAAAACATCTGTTAAGAAACGATAGCCTGAACCACTGATATGATGGAAAGCTTTTAAGTTGTGATTTGCAAAGCTACCCACTAATGAACGTAAACGGTTTGGATTATTGAAGTTAAAGCTTGGATGATCCATTAATGCTTGTACAATTTCCAATACGTTTTCATCAGGGCGAGTTGCTTGTAAAGCAAACCATTTATCCATGACTAAGCCATCATGTTGCCATTTTTGTTCAAAATCTGCTAACAAGGTATCACGACAAGGTAAAGCAGCTTTGGTCGCCATATTTAATGCTGCCAACGTATCTGTCATATTATTGGCATTATTATAATGTTTTTGGACTACATTATTACCAAGATTGGTGTAAGCCAAATAACTTAAACAAAGATTACGCATTGCTCGTAAGGCAATATCTTCTTGCGTCACTCGATAATCTTCAAGACGAATATGGGTGTAAATACGCAATAAATCCTCTTTCAAGTATTCTGCAATTTGCACCAACATGAATTCTCTTGCGGCTGCAATGCCATCTGGATCAATCGTTTTAAAGCTTTCTGCAAACTCAATGTCTTTTGGTAAGGTTAGAATTAATGTGGCTAATTCGATATCCTGTTCGTAATTTTCCAATACATGAGCAAGTGCGGTTAAAAAATCAGGTGAAATATCAAACGCCTCACCTTGTTGGAAATGCGCCACATTACGACGCAATTCTTGAGTAAACAGCATTTGTGCTGCATCCCAACGAGCAAATTGGTTATCCGCGAATTTAAGCAAACCTAATAACTGCTCTGTAGTGTAATCATAATCCAGTTTAACCGGTGCAGAGAAATCACATAATAACGCAGGAATTGGGCGACCATAAATACCATGGAACTCAAACACTTGGTCCTTTTCTGTTACATTTAATACATCGCTTAGCAATTCACCGTTATGCTGTAACATTTGTTTGGTGCCGTTGGCATCATAAAGTGCAATTTTTAATGGAATATGTAAGTTTACTTTTTCCATTTGGTCCGCTGTTGGCGGCGTAGATTGAGAAACGGTTAAACGATAAGTATGAGTTTGTTCATCATAGGC
>CABSXY010000167.1 GCA_902481695.1 uncultured Haemophilus sp.
ACGATTTTTTCAGAGAAAACAACATCTGGTACATCTTCGATATTCACAATCTCACCAGAAAGTGGCGCATAAATTTCGACTTCCACTGTTTTGTTTTCTTTTGAACCAAATAATTTGTCAAATAAGCCCATTTTAATCTCCTATCTATTAAAGATGGCTAGTATTTTAACGTAAAACTCTGTTTTTGTATCTAGTTTAACGATTTTTCTGCTAAAAAAGCTTGAATTAATTGCTCAATTTCAGCAGCGGTTGGTTTTTGTAATGCTTCATCAGCTAAGGCTTTCACCTCTTGATAATTCACATGACGAATTAATTTTTTAATACGTGGCACAGAAATTGCACTCATACTAAATTCATCTAAGCCCATACCGAGTAACAATAAGGTTGCTCGTTCATCACCGGCTAACTCACCACACATACCAGTCCATTTACCTTCTGCATGAGAAGCATCAATCACTTGTTTGATCAAGCCGAGCACTGAAGGAGACATTGGATTGTATAAGTGAGAAATTAATTCATTACCACGGTCAACAGCTAGAGTATATTGCGTTAAGTCGTTTGTACCAATACTGAAGAAATCCACTTCTTTCGCTAAGAATTTCGCATTCACTGCTGCAGATGGCGTTTCAACCATGACACCCACTTGGATGTTTTCATCAAAAGCTTTACCTTCTGCACGCAATTCAGCTTTTAAGGTTTCAAGCACTGATTTTAATTCGCGAATTTCTTCTACTGAAATAATCATCGGGAACATCACGGCAAGTTTACCAAATGCAGACGCACGTAATACCGCTCTTAATTGCGCATGTAAAATCTCTCGACGATCAAGGGCAATACGTACTGCACGCCATCCTAAGAATGGGTTCATTTCTTTTGGTAAATTTAAATATGGAAGCTCTTTATCACCGCCGATATCCATGGTACGTAATACCACTAAACGACCTTCCATTGCTTCAACCACTTCTTTATAAGCAATGAATTGCTCTTCTTCGCTTGGCAATTGATCGCGATCCATAAAGAGGAATTCTGTACGGTATAAACCTACCCCTTCTGCACCATTACGATGTGCACCTTCGCAATCGCGAATCGTACCAATATTGGCTACCACATCAACTTTATGACCATCAAGGGTCACCGCTGGTAAATCTTTTAATTTCGCTAATTCTGCTTTTTCTTCAGCGAGTTTTGCTTCTAAGGTTTTTAATTCATCAATTTCAGCTTGAGTCGGATTCACGTAAACACGGTTGTTTACCGCATCCAAAATAAGATAATCACCTGTATTCACTCGTGCTGTGACATCATTTGTCCCTACAATGGCCGGCAATTCAAGTGAACGAGCCATAATTGAGGTGTGCGATGTTCTACCACCAATATCAGTGATAAAACCTAATACTTTTTCTAAGTTTAATTGAGCGGTTTCTGATGGGGTTAAATCGTAAGCCACAAGGATGGATTCTTCGGTAATATCACCAAGATCCACAATATGCATGCCTAAAATATTTTTGATTAAACGATTACCGATATCGCGAATATCACCCGCACGTTCTTTTAAGTATTCATCATCAATTTCAGACAACATTTCAACTTGTTGATCGATGATTTTACTTGCTGCCACACTTGCATTCACTTTATGTGAACGGAGATAATCAATAATTTCTTCTTCTAATTCTTCATCTTCAAGGATCATTAAATGTCCTTCAAAGATAGCTGCTTTTTCTTCACCTAAGGATTTTAATGCACGTTGATGAATAGAATTAAGCTGCTCAACAGCGGCCTCACGACCAGCATAAAAACGGGCAACTTCTGCCTCAACTTGATCTTCTGAAATTTTTTGCGTATCAAGAACAATTTTTTCTTCTTTTAATACTAAGGCTTTACCAAAAACGATACCTGGTGACGCTGGAATACCTGTAATCATACTTTTACCTTCCGAGATAATTTATTAAAGGTTAGATAAACAATAGCCATAGAATAGAAATCCTATGGCTAATCGTAAATTATTCTAAAGTAGGAATTAATGCTACTAAATGTTCAACGGCTTGTTGTTCGTCTTCACCTTCCGCCGAGATGGTGATTACAGTTCCTTGCGTCAAACCTAAGGTTTGTAGCTTAAATAGGCTTTTCGCACTTGCACTTTTTCCACCAGAAGTGACTGTTACATCAGAAGCAAAGGCTTTCGCTTCTTTCACAAATTGCGCCGCTGGACGGGTGTGTAAACCATTAGGGGCTGTAATTTCTACATCTTTTGAGAACATAATGTTACCTCTATAGTAATTGTAAAATTTAGTCTATAAATCCGCTGTAGTATCTCTATTAAATGCCCAATAATCAAGGCTAAACACAAAAAAACTTGAGCTACATCACGAAATTAGGGGTACTTTATACCTAATTTACAGTAAATTGTCTACTACACAGAAAAATGACGTTGTGATTTTGTCTCACTTAAACTTTCAATTAAGCGATGATAATTCTCATAACGTATAGGTGAAATCCGACCTGCTTCGACAGCCTCACGTAATGCACAGCCAGGATCGTTCAAATGCTTACAATCTCGGAATTTACATGTACCTAAGACATATTGAAATTCACGATAGCCTTTGGTGATCTGATCTGGCTCCAAATGCCATAAACCAAACTCACGAATCCCAGGTGAGTCAATCAAATTACCGCCTTGTGGCAAATGATATAAACGAGAAGAAGTTGTGGTATGTTGTCCCAAGCCTGAGGTTTCGCTGATGCCACCGACTTGCGCATTGACGGTTGGCAAGATATGATTAATTAAACTGGATTTGCCTACCCCTGACTGCCCCACAAAAATGGAAGTTCCATCACTTAAAAGTGCGGTCAATTTTTCCATATTTTTTCCGGTTTCAGCAGAAATAATGATGGTTTGATAACCAATATCACGGTAAATCTGTAACTGGCTTTCCACTTCCTGCTCTTGCTCAGCATCCAGTAAATCGCCTTTATTCACTACAATGACAGGCTCGATCCCTGCATTTTCACACACCACTAAATAACGATCGATAATATTGAGTGAAAGCACTGGTACAACGGCTGAGACAATAATAATACGATCGATATTGGCCGCGATTGGTTTCAACCCATCATAGTAATCTGGGCGAGCAATTTCATTTTGTCTTGGGTGAATAGCTTCAATCACCCCACTCACGCCTTGGAGCTGTTCATTGCCTTGTCGCCAAATCACTTTATCTCCAACCACAAGACTAGAAAGTGTACGACGTAAATTACAACGGAAAATTTCCCCTTGTGCATTTTCCACATCGGCATGAACTGAATAACGAGTGACTACTACCCCATCTTGGCTTTCGCCTAGCATATCATCTTGCCATTCCACTTCTTTCTTTTTGTGGCGATGCAAGGCTTTCGCGTTATTTGATTGAATGCGACGAGTTTGATTTTGCGTTAGTTTACGTTTGCTCATAAAGTGCGGTCGTTTTTTCCGATGTTTTTCGTTAAAATAAACGGGATTAAAAAATGTTCATAGGATACCTTATATTATGCAATTAGATAAACAAAATCTGATTTGGATCGATTTAGAAATGACAGGATTGGATCCTGAAAAAGAACGCATTATTGAAATCGCAACCATCGTGACGGATAAAGATCTTAATATTTTAGCTGAAGGACCTGTGATTGCGGTGCATCAAAGTGATGAATTATTAAACAAAATGTCGGAATGGTGCGTAAAAACCCATACAGCAAATGGCTTAGTTGACCGTGTCAAAGCGAGCAAACTCACCGAACGTGCAGCAGAATTACAAACATTAGATTTTTTAAAACGTTGGGTACCGAAAGGTGCTTCACCGATTTGTGGCAACAGTATCGCACAAGATAAACGCTTTCTTTATAAATATATGCCTGATTTAGCTGATTATTTCCACTATCGTCATGTGGATGTCAGTACATTAAAAGAATTGGCTTCTCGCTGGAAACCAGAAATTTTAGATGGATTTAAAAAAGGCAATACTCATTTAGCCCTTGATGATATTCGTGAATCAATTAAAGAGTTAGCTTACTACCGTGAGCACTTTATTAATCTGGGTTGATGAAAACTTAGGCAAACTCAATCATTTGCAAAATCTGCGCTTGCGTTGAATAAATTTTTTCGTATAATGTTGCCTCATTCACCAATGTGAAATGCGGGAATAGCTCAGTTGGTAGAGCACGACCTTGCCAAGGTCGGGGTCGCGAGTTCGAGCCTCGTTTCCCGCTCC
>CABSXY010000168.1 GCA_902481695.1 uncultured Haemophilus sp.
ATCGCCGCCGTTCGCCCACACTTCTTTACTGCCTGCAATCTCTTCTGGTTTGTAATCACCGCCTTTCACCAATAAATCCGGTAAAATATCGCCGATTAAACGTTGTGGTGTATCTTCATCAAAAGAGACCACCCAATCCACAGAAGCTAAACCAGCCAATACTGCCATACGTGCATCCAGATTGTTAATTGGACGACTTTCACCTTTTAAACGTTTAACTGAATCATCCGTATTCACCGCAACAATTAAACGATCACCAAGTTTGCGAGCATTTTCTAAATAAGACACATGACCAGGGTGAAGAATATCGAAACAACCGTTTGTCATTACAATTTTCTCACCGCGCGCTTTAGCATGAGCTACTGCAGTTTTTAATTGGCTTTCTGACATAATACCGAAACCTATTTCAGAACGGCCATGGATTGCATTCTCTAATTCCACAGTAGAAACCGTTGATGTACCCAATTTACCGACCACAATACCTGCCGCCACATTAGCTAAATAGCAAGATTCTTCAAAAGAACGTCCATCTGCAAGTGCGGTTGCTAGAACACTGATTACGGTATCGCCTGCACCAGTCACATCAAACACTTCTTTTGCAAGCGTTGGTAAATGGAATGGTTCTTGATTTGGGCGAAGTAATGTCATGCCTTTTTCAGAACGCGTCACTAAAAGTGCGGTCAATTCAATGTCTGAAATTAATTTTAAACCTTTCTCAATGATTTCTTCTTCAGAATCACATTTACCTACTACCGCTTCAAACTCTGACATATTCGGTGTCAGTAAAGTCGCACCACGATAACGCTCAAAATCTGTGCCTTTTGGATCGATCAAGACTGGTACGTTTGCTTTACGTGCAATTTGAATCATTTTTTGCACATCTTTTAACGTGCCTTTACCATAATCAGAAAGCACTAACGCACCAAAGTTTTTCACTTCCGCTTCTAATTTTGCAAGCAACTCATAACATTCCACATTTTGGAAATCTTCTTCAAAATCCAAACGAAGTAATTGTTGATGACGAGACAAAATACGTAATTTTGTAATGGTTGGATGAGTATTCAATGCCACAAAATTACAATCAATTTTTTGATGTTGTAATAAATTGGTTAAGGCTGTACCTGTTTCATCTTGACCAATTAAACCTAAAATTTGCACAGGTACATTAAGAGAAGCAATATTCATCGCCACGTTTGCTGCACCACCTGCACGCTCTTCATTATCTTGTACACGAACCACAGGAACTGGTGCTTCCGGTGAAATACGGTTAGTCGCACCAAACCAGTAACGGTCAAGCATGACATCGCCTAACACTAATACTTTTGCTTGATTAAAATTGGCAGAATATTGAGCCATTTTGAAATCTCTCTGTTGGAATAATAAAAATTTGGCGCAATTTTACCACAACTCAAATTTGCGATAAACTACACGCCGAACTAACCAGAAAAGAATTATGAAAAACGAAAAACTCCCTCAATTTCAACCGCACTTTCTAGCCCCTAAATACTGGGGATTTTGGCTTGGTGTGACGATTTGGCGAAGCCTTTTGTTACTTCCCTATCCAATTCTACGTCATATCGGCAATGGCTTAGGTTGGCTTTTCTCAAAATTAAAAGTGGGGAAACGTCGTGCAGCGATTGCCCGTCGAAATCTTGAGCTCTGCTTCCCAGAAATGCCTGAGCAAGAACGTGAAGCCATTTTGCAAGAAAACTTACGTGCTGTTGGTATGGCGATTATTGAAACCGGCATGGCATGGTTTTGGTCTGATGCTCGCATTAAAAAATGGTCAAAAATTGAAGGGTTAAATTATTTAAAAGAAAACGCCCAAGACGGCATCATATTTGTAGGCGTCCATTTTCTTACGCTTGAGTTAGGCGCGCGTATTGTGGGCTTACATCATCCTGGCGTAGGTGTTTATCGTCCAAATGACAATCCTGTATTGGATTGGTTACAAATCAAAGGTCGCTTACGTTCAAACAAAGACATGCTGAATCGAAAAGATCTGCGAGGCATGCTCAAAGCCTTACGTAAAGGTGAAACCATTTGGTATGCGCCCGATCACGATTACGGTAGAAAAAATGCGGTATTTGTGCCTTTCTTTGCTGTACAAGAAGCGGCTACCACAACAGGTAGTTATTATCTGCTTAAATCAGCACCAAATTGTAAAGTCGTCCCTTTTGCCCCATTGCGTAACAAAGACGGCTCAGGCTATACAGTCAGTATTTCACCACCCGTGGATTTTTCCGATCTTTCGGATGAAACGGCAATCGCTGCAAGAATGAATAAAGTTGTGGAAAAAGAAATCTTAAAAGGTGTGGAACAATACATGTGGCTACACCGCCGATTTAAAACGCGTCCAACTGAAGATGAGCCAAGTTTGTATTCATAAGTGCGGTTGATTTTTCATCTATTTTCGAACACAAAAACGACATCTCGAAAAATAAGGAAATTTTTCCTTATTTTTTTCTTGATCTTTATATAATTAAATATATAATGAATCTCGTTTTAGATAGTAAACTTGTTTTATTACAAACACACTACTGGCTAGTGCATTCCCCCCACTCCTTTTGCACTAGCCATTTTTTTTTAAATCCCTTACCATATCTCACCTTTTTCTTTTCTCTCAAAAATGATGAACAATCTAGAACTTGAACGTTTACTAAACGAAAAACTTAGCACAGATAGAATCAATGATTACGCGCCTAACGGTTTACAAGTGGAAGGTAAAGCAGAAATCCAAAAAATCATTACAGGCGTCACCGCAAGCCAACCTTTGATTGATTATGCCGTTGCACAACAAGCTGATGCGATACTCGTCCACCACGGCTATTTTTGGAAAAGTGAAAATCCATGTATTCGCGGCATGAAAGGCAAACGCATCAAAACGTTGCTTGTGAATGATATCAATTTATACGGCTACCACTTGCCTTTGGATGTCCACCCAGAATTAGGTAACAACGCAAAACTTGCTCAATTATTGGGGATTATCGCTCTTCAACCTTTAGAAAATAGCTCAACCAGCATTCCTGTTTGGGGAATGTTAAAAGATCCCGTTAACGCTGAAGAATTTGCGCATCGTATTGAACAAGTACTTCACCGTAAACCGTTAATTTGCACCGAAAACGGACCGCACTTAATCCGTAAAGTAGGCATTTGTACTGGTGGCGGACAAGGCTATATTGATTTAGCGGCAGCACAAGGTTGTGATGCCTTTATTACCGGCGAGGTTTCGGAGCAAACAATTCACTCTGCTCGTGAGCAAGGTATTCATTTCTTTGCGGCTGGTCACCATGCAACAGAACGCTATGGCATTAAGGCATTAGGTGAATGGCTAGCGGCTGAATATGGCTTGGATGTAGAATTTAAAGATATTGATAATCCCGCCTAACTGGTACAAAGTGTGATTGATTGCCGAAAGCACACAAAACAAGTATAATCTCGTCGATTTTTTTAACTCAAACATAGGAAAAAATATGGGTTTCTTAACTGGTAAACGTATTTTAGTAACAGGTCTTGCAAGCAACCGTTCTATTGCTTACGGGATCGCAAAAGCAATGAAAGAACAAGGTGCTGAACTTGCTTTCACTTATTTAAACGATAAATTACAACCGCGCGTAGAAGAATTTGCAAAAGAATTTGGTTCTGACATCGTCCTTCCTTTAGACGTTGCGACCGATGAAAGCATCCAAAATTGCTTTGCAGAATTAAGCAAACGTTGGGAAAAATTTGATGGTTTCGTACACGCTATCGCATTCGCACCAGGCGATCAATTAGATGGTGATTACGTAAACGCAGCAACTCGTGAAGGCTACCGTATCGCTCACGACATCAGTGCATTCAGCTTTGTGGCAATGGCACAAGCGGCACGTCCTTACTTAAATCCAAATGCGGCGTTATTAACCCTTTCTTACTTAGGTGCAGAACGCGCAATTCCTAACTACAACGTCATGTGTTTAGCGAAAGCGTCTCTTGAAGCAGCTACTCGCGTAATGGCAGCTGACTTAGGTAAAGAAGGTATTCGTGTGAATGCAATTTCTGCAGGTCCAATCCGTACCTTAGCGGCATCAGGTATTAAAAACTTCAAGAAAATGCTTGCTACATTCGAGAAAACTGCAGCATTACGCCGTACAGTTACTATCGAAGATGTGGGTAACTCAGCAGCATTCTTATGCTCTGATTTAGCATCTGGTATTACTGGTGAAATCGT
>CABSXY010000169.1 GCA_902481695.1 uncultured Haemophilus sp.
GGAAAATATTGGTAATAATATTGCCATGTGTCAGCATTGCACCTTTGGCAACGCCTGTTGTACCGCCTGTATACTGTAAGAAAGCTAAATCCTCACGATCCACTTGTGGGCGAACATATTGGCGAAATTTACCAATACTTAACACTTCACGGAAAGTGACGGCATTCGGTAATTTATATTTTGGCACTAATTTTTTGACGTATTTCACGACAAAATTGACCAAATTACGCTTACCAAAAGAAAGCTGATCGCCCATTCTTGTCAAAATCACGTGTTTTACTTTAGTGTTAAACACGATTTTTTCTAAGGTTGAAGCAAAATTTGAAACAACAACAATCGCCGTTGCACCGCTATCTTGTAACTGATGTTCTAATTCACGAGGGGTATAAAGCGGATTCACGTTTACGACAACCAAACCCGCACGTAAGATACCAAAAAGCGCAATAGGATATTGCAATAAATTCGGCATCATCAATGCAACACGCTCACCACGTTCTAACTTCAATTCATTTTGTAAATAAGCAGCAAATGCACGGCTACGCTCTTCTAATTTACGAAATGTTAAAACCTGCCCCATGTTGATATAGGCGGGACGGTCTGGGTGCTCACGAATTGCTTTATCTAAAATATCTAGAATCGAATCATATTTTGAGGTATCCAGCGTGGTAGGTGAACCTTCTGGATAATTTTGAAACCAAACTTTTTCCATTTTTTATCCTTATTCTTTGGAAAATTTTCTTAATTTTATCATTTAGTTAATAGAGATAATAGCGAATTTCAGGCTCGCCATACCAATAATACGGTCGTCTACCGAAAAAGCCCCAATCATCCCACATATCATCTGGATAATAATAACTTTGTGAAAGCTTCCATACACGATAATGATTGGTTTTAATAACCGGATAAATATAGTTGGCTTGATCGACCTTGCCTTGTTCTGTTTTTAACAAGGTACCGCCAATTGTAATAAATTGATCTTTTAAGCTTTCTGGCTCGACAAAACCATCAAGATAAGTGATAAAACGTCCATTAGGCTGTTCATCAATCATCGGTTTTGCTGAGGTTGAATAAACGGGATAGCTTAATACTTCAATTTTAGTTTTATTCGGCAAGGCTTGTGCGGTTAATACTTTTCCACCCAAGCGTATTGATTTGCACTGACAGCTATAATCATTCTGTTGAATTGAAGATAATGATTTTAAAGTAAACTGCTCTTTTTCCAGCCCTTTCGGTGCATTGACACATCCCACTAGTGTGGCCGAAAGTGCGGTCAAAACTAAGATCGTTTTTTTATTCATCTTCAACTCCTTTTTGAAAATTATTCACGCCCAGGTAATTTTTTCCAAGTTACTTCATTACGCAAATAAACAGGTTCAATTTCTAAGGCGGATATGATTTTATTCTGAGCATAATCTGTTAAAGCAAGCTCAAGCATATATTGTGCAGAAGGTAAAATAATATCACTCCCTTCTAAACCACTGTCTTTAAATTGAGGATACGCTGCCCAACCTGTTCCAACTCGATAGGCGGTTAAATCTGAAAGCTGTTCAAGCACTTTTTCTGGTTGGCAAACTTGTTCTTCAATGACTGGGCTCCATTGGAAAAACTCACCAAATTCTGACCGCACTTTTTCTCGTTTTACTTGAGAAAAATAAACTTCATTCATTCTCGCATCAATGGCAGCTGCCACATTTTCAGCTTGATGTAATTCAAATGCGGCCTGAGCCATTGCTGTTAAATTTGATACCGCAATAACAGGTAAATCAGCACCAAATGCAAGCCCTTGAGCAATCCCTGCACCAACACGAACACCAGTAAAACTACCAGGACCGCGTCCAAATGCTAACACATCCACTTGTTTCAAATTGATACCTGAATTGGCAAGTAACTCATCAATCATTGGAAGAATACGTTTTGTGTGTGTACGTTGCGCTAATTCATCTAAATATGTTTTTTCGCCTTTATGCCAAAGTGCAACAGAACAGGCTTCTGTTGAAGTATCAAGTGCTAATAAGGTGATATTTTTCATTATTAATCCATTTTCTCATTTTGTAAGAATTGTACCACTTTGTTGAGATCTCGGGTACGGGTTGAATTAGGTAAACTTTTTAGAAAGGTTTCGCCGTAATTTCGCATAACAAGACGATTATCACAAATAATTACCACACCACGATCAGTAACATCTCGAATTAGGCGTCCTACACCTTGTTTCAGCGTAATAACCGCTTCAGGGATCTGTATATCATTAAATGGATCGCCACCTTGTAATCGGCAATCTTCAATACGTGCTTTTAGTAAAGGTTCATCTGGTGCGGTAAAAGGCAATTTATCAATAATGACTAAGGAAAGAGCATCACCACGGACATCCACTCCCTCCCAAAAGCTAGAAGTTGCAACTAGCACGCTATGAGTTTCATGAATAAACTGTTCGAGTAATTTTGCTTTAGGCATTTCACCTTGTAATAAGATAGAAAGCTCACTATTTTCTCTAAAATACTCTGCCAAGCCTCTCATCATTAAATAAGAAGTACAAAGCACAAAGCATCGCCCTTTATTCGCTTCAATGATAGGCAACAATATTTCACCAAGAGATTGTAACGTATTATTTTGATTCGTTGCTGGTAAATAACGTGGCACGCAAAGTAGCGATTGATTAGGATAATCAAAAGGACTGTGAAGAATTTTTTGTTCTGCTTGCTCAATACCAAGTCGCTGACAGAAATGATTAAAAGTGCCGCCGACTTCAAGCGTCGCTGAAGTAAAAATCCAAGCGGCTTCTTTATTATTTAGTTGTTCACCAAACTTATCTGCGACCGTTAGTGGTGTAATATGCAAACCAAATTGTCGCCCCATACTTTCGTACCAATAACAATAGCCAACAATGGCCGTATCACAAAGACGCGTTAATTGATTCTTGATACTTTCAGTGCGTTCAAAAATACTATCCAAAGTCTGAGAGCGACCTAATGCAATCTTGATAACTTCAGAAAGAAACTCAATTTTTTCTTGCAATAATTCAACCGATTTTTTGACCGCACTTTGCTTAAATAGCTCACGCCAATTTCCTCGCTGATTTCCTTCCCCAAGAAGAAGACGAAAATCCTGAATAACTTTAAGCAATGTATCTGCAGTTGTGCCAAGCTGTGGCATATCTTTCAATTCTGTTCGATAAACAATATTGATATCTTTACATAAATCAAATAGCTGGCGAGATGTTAATGATTGGCCAAAATACTGGCTAGCTATATCGGGAAGTTGATGTGCTTCATCAAAAATAATAACTTCTGCATTAGGAATAAGCTCACCAAAGCCACTTTCTTTTACTGCTATATCAGCAAAGAAAAGATGATGATTTACTACTACAAGATCCGCATTTAGCGCTTTTTTACGAGCTTGTGCAACATAGCATTCAGCATAGTTAGGACAATCTGTTCCTAAACAACTTTCTGCCGTGCTCGTCAATTGGGGCAAAATTGGGCTATCTTCAGCCAACTCAATACATTCTGTCAAATCACCTGTTTTCGTCGCATTATTCCATTTTCTTACTTTACTTAAATCGGCTAAAACAGATTTATCCCCAAGCACACCTTGAGCAATAACTTGATCCAAACGCTCTAAGCACAAGTAATTAGAGCGCCCTTTTAATAACGCAATTTTTCCAGAATAATTTAAGGCTTTTTTTATGGCGGGAAAATCTCTTGAAAAAAGCTGATCTTGTAGATTTTTAGATCCAGTTGAAATGATTGTTTTCTTTCCAGCAATGAGTGCCGGTGCCAAATAAGCAAAAGTCTTTCCAGTCCCTGTTCCAGCTTCTACAACAAGCGAACGCTTATTTTGAATAGCATATCCTACTGATTGAGCCATTTCGAGCTGTTCTGCTCGTGGCTTAAATCCTTTGATATTCTTACTCAATTCGCCATCACTGGAAAAGATCTTACTTATCTGTTTTTTCATAATTATTGCTATCTAGAAATAGGCGAAGATTTTATCATTATTAGACTCATTTATATATGAATTCTAATATTTTATATAAAACAAAAACCCCAAGCTCCTCAGCTCGGGGTTCTACATTCAGTACCTGGCGGTGTCCTACTCTCACATGGGGAAGCCCCACACTACCATCGGCGCATCGGCGTTTCACTTCTGAGTTCGGTATGGGGTCAGGTGGGACCACCGCTCTATCGC
>CABSXY010000170.1 GCA_902481695.1 uncultured Haemophilus sp.
CTAAACTTTCTAAAGAGTTAGCGAAACTTCGTGCTTACGAACTTACTGAAAAACTCGTTAAATCAAAACGATAAGTTAATGATAATAAAAAAGAGCGGTTATTTTGACCGCTCTTTTTGTTTTTCTATCGTAAGAAATATCGATACGCTTTACTTTCACTCACATCTTCATAAACATAGCCGAGTTCTGCTAAAGCTTTTTCAAATTCTGCGTTATCTTTTTCGCCTAATTGGAAAGCCGCAAGAATATTACCGTAATCGGCTCCATGTGCACGATAATGGAATAATGAAATATTCCAACGTTTACCCAAAATTTCTAAGAATTTAAGTAACGCGCCTTTTTGTTCTGGAAATTCAAAGCTATAAAGTCTTTCATGATGATTGGAAACTCGTCCACCCATTAAATAACGCACGTGAGTTTTCGCAATATCATCATCAGACATATCTTCTACATCAAAGCCATTTTTCGTTAAATCAGCAATAATTTCCGATTTTTCAGCTTCATTAGCCGTGCGCACACCAACGAAAATACAGGCTTTTTGATTATCTGCATAACGATAACTGAATTCTGTTACTGCACGGTTGCCGATGACATGGGCAAATTTTAAGAAGCTACCTGGTTTTTCCGGCATCGTTACCGCCAATAAAGCTTCACGGTTTTCACCAATTTCGCAACGCTCCGAAACATAACGTAAAGTATGGAAGTTAAGGTTGGCACCAGATAAAATCGCTGCCATATTTTTGCCTTCTAGATTGTTTTGTTTCACATATTTTTTTAAACCAGCTAGACCTAGAGCGCCAGATGGTTCAGCAATCGCCCGCACATTTTCGAATAAATCTTTCATTGCGGCACAAACTTCATCGCTATCTACTAGCACCATACCATCCAAATATTTTTGGCATAAACGGAATGTTTCATCACCAATACGTTTTACCGCTACACCGTCAGCAAATAGAGCAACGTGTGCTAAATCTGTGGGTTCACCTTTTTCTAAAGCGGCATTCAAACAGGCTGAATCTTTAGACTCGACACCGATTACTTTAATTTCCGGCATAAATTGTTTGAGTAAAATGGCTACGCCAGCCGCGAGACCACCGCCTCCGACTTGCACAAAGACATAATCCAAATTTGCTACTTGTTGTAGCATTTCCATTGCCAACGTTCCTTGTCCTGCGATCACTAATGGATGATCGAATGGTGGAATAAATGTCATATGTTTAGATTTTGAAAGCTCAATGGCCTTGGCTTTCGCTTCATCAAAATTAGCCCCGTGTAGCAAGACTTCGCCACCAAAACCACGGACTGCATCCACTTTTATGCTCGGTGTATTTTGTGGCATAACGATTAACGCTTTTAAGCCAAGCTGTTTAGCAGATAAAGCAACACCCTGTGCATGGTTACCTGCAGAAGCGGCAATGACACCTGCTTGTTTTTGTTCGTCAGAAAGGCTAGAAATCATCGCATAAGCACCACGCAGCTTAAAGCTATTTACTGGTTGGCGGTCTTCACGCTTAATCCAAATATTATTATGTAGGCGCTCGGATAATTTCCCCATTTTTTGTAGCGGGGTTACAGTAGCGGCTTCATATACTCTGGAGCCAAGTTTAACAATCGCGTTAACATAATCCGATTGAGAGGGTTGAGGATTGGTAAGTAGATTTTTCATGATATTACAGCGAGATTAATCATCATTAATGAGGTTATTGAATATTACTTTTTACAATTTATAAAAAATTAAATTTTATCTTAAGTATTTTGCATATATGCTTGTATTTGTTGAATTCGCTCTTCTTCAAGATCGGAAGAGAAATTATCTTGAATATAGCCTAATAATGGTAAGGTCATCATTATATTTTCTGGATTGCAGAATTTTGTAAAACCATCTGCTAACCAATATGGTTTTTTCGTTTTTAATTTATGTATAATGGCCTGTGTAAGAGATTTTCTTATTAAATATAAAGCGGATCCTGTATTATCATAAGAAGCATCCAATCCTGTAGCTATTGATTTACTTAAAGAAATATTTCCACTTCCTGTAAATAAATTACTCTCACGATAAGACAACATTTGTAATTTAACTAATTCCACAGGCATATCTTCTAGTGCCTTAGCAATATCTGAAACAACATCTAAAAATTTTGATGGTGTATTTTTGTTAGTTGGTAACAATGTAATATCGTCTTCAGCAATTAAACAAAATTCATCTTCGTCAATAGATTCATCTAAAGCAATTAATTGCCAACATTTAATGTGTGAAAGAGTGCAAGCAATTTCGCCCATCGTTGGTCCACGTGGTATCATTTGGGTAAATGTTGCCACATCAAAAAAGAATTCTTTATTGCCAATAATATCTAATACTTTTCTATCAACAGCAGACACTTTTTGAAAAATTTCGCTTCCTGGTTGTTGGTAAAAATGAGTCAATCTTTCAGGCTGTCTATCTAAATTTATTACATAGCCTCTCATCATTGGATCCTTAAACAAAATTTATAAAAAAACAAACAACACCTATCTAAAAAGATGCGTAGATATTAAATCCACGCATCTCATTAGTTTATGAAAATTTTACTTTAATAGACTTTTATCACGTACCGCACCTTTATCCGCAGATGTTGCGAAGTGGCCAAATACTTTTAAGGCAAAGGATACTTCACGTTCACGGTTAGCCGGTTGCCAGCCTTTAGCATCTTGCTCGGTACGGCGTTTTGCTAATTCTTCATCGTTGATTTTTAGATTAATCGCGCGATTTGGAATATCGATTTCGATAATATCATCATCATGTACTAAGCCGATCGCACCGCCAGAAGCTGCTTCAGGAGAAGCGTGACCGATAGATAAACCAGATGTACCGCCAGAGAAGCGACCATCTGTTAATAAGGCACATTTCTTACCTAAGCCCATGGATTTTAAATAGCTGGTTGGATACAACATTTCTTGCATGCCAGGGCCGCCTTTTGGACCTTCGTAGCGGATGACTACCACATGGCCTTCTTTCACTTTGCCACCTAAAATACCGGCTACCGCATCTTCTTGGCTTTCAAATACGATTGCACGACCGGTAAATTTCCAAATAGACTCATCCACACCCGCCGTTTTTACGATACAACCGTCTTTAGCGATGTTACCGAATAATACGGCTAAGCCGCCTTCTTGAGAAATCGCATTTTCTTTATTACGAATACAGCCGCCTACACGGTCATCATCTACGCTATCCCAGCGACAATCTTGTGAGAAGGCTTGCGTGGTGCGAATGCCTGCCGGACCTGCACGGAAGAATTTGTGTAATTCTTCGTCTTTGTTACGAATGATATCGTATTGGTTTAATTGCTCTTCTAAAGTCATACCTAACACGGTTTTGGTGTTACGGTGGATTAATCCTGCGCGATCTAATTCACCTAATAAGCCCATAATCCCACCTGCACGGTGTACATCTTCCATGTGGTATTTATTGGTGTTTGGTGCAATTTTGCTTAAGCAAGGCACAACGCGTGATAAGCGGTCAATATCCGCCATTTTGAAATCTACACCCGCTTCTTGAGCAGCCGCTAATAAGTGTAAAACGGTATTACTTGAACCACCCATCGCAATATCTAAACTCATTGCATTTTCAAAGGCTTCAAAGGTGCCGATTGAACGTGGTAATACGCTTTCATCGTCTTGCTCGTAATAGCGTTTACAAAGCTCAACAATTTGACGACCTGCTTGTAAGAATAATTCTTTACGGTCAGCATGGGTCGCCAGCATCGAGCCATTGCCTGGTAAAGATAAACCTAAGGCTTCAGTTAAGCAGTTCATTGAGTTAGCAGTGAACATCCCTGAGCAAGAACCACAGGTTGGACAAGCGCTGCGCTCAATGGCATCAACATCTTTATCGCTGACATTCACATCAGCGCTTTGGATCATGGCATCAATTAAGTCTAATTTGATGAGCTGGTCGGAAAGTTTGGTTTTACCCGCTTCCATCGGACCGCCTGAAACGAAGATGGTTGGAATGTTTAAACGCATTGCCGCCATCAACATTCCTGGGGTGATTTTGTCACAGTTGGAAATACACACCATCGCATCAGCACAGTGAGCATTAACCATATATTCCACGCTGTCCGCAATTA
This sequence comes from uncultured Haemophilus sp., assembly GCA_902481695.1. GTDB lineage: Bacteria > Pseudomonadota > Gammaproteobacteria > Enterobacterales > Pasteurellaceae > Haemophilus_D. The sequence continues at coordinate 4,110 of CABSXY010000170.1, forward strand.
AATCACGGCTCGGTAAGGAATAAAGCATACCACCGTGACCCATCGCGATACCGTCCGCAACT
>CABSXY010000171.1 GCA_902481695.1 uncultured Haemophilus sp.
TAGTTGGAGAACAAAATGATGCATCTCGTCCACAAGCACGCGATATCCGTGATCTAACTATTAAGGATGAAAGTGGTCGATTAGTGGATATCAATATTTTAAGAAGAGCGGGAGAGATGGATCCAGAGAGTTTTGAGCCATACGACGATCAATATAATCTCCGTAAAGAACGACAAACGATTTTAAGTAATAGTAATTTTAAATCTAGTGCATTTGGTGCCTATTATGACACATTAACGGGAAATCGATATTTCTTTGCACAAGGTTTGCCGACAGCTGTAGCTCAAATTCCAACTTCAGGTCAAGTGGAGTATAAAGGTGGTGCTGTTTATAAGAAAGATGGTGAGCAAAATTATAGTGAACTAAGCGAGATGACAGCAACAGCAGATTTTGCTACAAAAGTGATTGATATCAATATTGCAGGAAAAACAAATGCTCTACCAGGAATGAACTTTGGCGGTAAGATCTCAGGTAACAGCTTTGCCGGAAATGCGAATGGTATAAAAACCCAAGGTGGTTTCTTTGGTGAAAATGCACAAGAAATGACAGGCCTATTCATTAATGAAGCCGACCAAGCGCGTGGTGCATTCGGTGGTATTAAGCAATAATATTTAATAATAAACAATAAAATACAAGGGCGAACATGATATTCGCCCTTTTTTTAGATATCTTGAATCACTAATTGTAGCGCATGACGCTGGAATTGTTTTGCTTTACGGTGTTTTAAGCGTCTTAAACGCAAGTTGCGCGAGGCAGAGATATCTCTTGATGCTTTTTTCTTTAAAAACGTTTTTCTTTTTAACATCTTTTTCTCCTTGTTTTCTTTCTATTCAATAAAAACGCTATTTTTCTGACCGCACTTATTCTGTTGCAGTTGCTTGGTTTTCTTGAACACGATGATAATTCACAATACTGTTCATATAACGGCGAATATTCTCGACATATTGATAAGCTTCATAACCGCGAGCATAACCATATTTTAAGTTCGAATAATGGCGTTTTTCCGATAATAATAGCAGATTATTTTTCACATCTAGCCAATTATCAGGGTTGCCCCCTAATTTTTTGGTTAAGCGACGTGCATCTAAAATATGCCCTAATCCCATATTGTATGCAGCTAAAGAATACCAAATTCGATCTTCTTCTGGAATACTATCGGGCATTTGATCGAGTAGCCAATGAAGATACTCAGATCCTGCCTTAATACTTTGTTCGGCATCCGTACGATTGTTAATATTCATACGAGCAGCAGTATCTTTGGTTAGCATCATCATCCCGCGTACACCTGTCGGCGAGGTGGCATAAGGGTCCCAATGCGATTCTTGATAGGCCACCGCGGCTAATAATCGCCAGTCTAAATTCCCTTTGTATTTTTCAAAGAGCGGTTGATATTGAGGCAGAATTTTTTCAACCGCCTCTAAATAAGCCTGAGTATCTACATAATCAAAGGCAGTAATATGGCGGAAATATTTTTCCTCAATACGATCAATTAATCCCGTTTCAATGGCATTATTCATAAAATCCAACAAGCCTGCTTGCAACTCATTATAGGATTTATTGGAGAGATACCAATGCACAGTCATTTCATCTGTTAAGTCAAATGCAATTGCTAAGTTAGGGCGAATTTGTTGTGCTGCTGCCACATCAATACTATTTGCAATGGTATAAGGAATTTTGCCTTCCGCTACTTGAATTAACAATTCTTCTTGGGTCAACTGCTTGTTATTCTGCCATTTAAGTGCAGGGAGTTTCTTCTGTGCAAGGGATAGTAATTTTTCTAAGTCTTCCCCCGCAGAAATGATAATTTCTTGCTGTACTTGCGCTAAATCTTTCGGGCGATTTTCACCTTTTTTATACACAAGCTGCCAAGAAGCGGAAGTATAAGATGGCCCTAACTGAAATTTTTCTGCACGTTGAGGCTGGAACAAAAGATTCGCAGCAGCAATATCAATATTGTTGTTCTCTAATTCGTTAAAAAGTTGATCGTTATTTTCTAAGGTTTTAATTTGTAAGCGAACCCCTAAATAATCAGCAAAGTTTTTTGCTAATTCGTATTCCAAGCCAGATTCGCCCTCATTCCCAATAAAATAGTAAATGGGATTGTTAATGGTGCCGACAATAAGGCTACCGCGATTTTTGATCGCAGTGTAAGGGTTTTCCTCCGATTGCATAATTTTTTGCCAAGGGAACACCATATCCACTGCCCAAAGTAATAATGCAAAGGCAGCAATAATACGTAAAAATAGACCTTTCAATAGATAAACCTTATAAATTGAGATAAGAGACGATTGTAACGAGAATTAAGACAATAAAAAAGCCCCTTTTACTTCAAGGGGCTGTTAAATAAGGATTAACGTTGGCGATCTCGGCGACCACGTTCATTAAAAGTGCGGTCGTTTTTATCGTTAAATTTACGCTGACGACGTTCACCATTACGCTCACCACGGAAGCGATCTTGACCACGCTCTCCGCGCTCATTACGTCGACCATCACGACGGCCTTTTCCACCAAAGTCGTTGCCACCGCGTCCGTTGTCTGATTGTACCGCACCCATAAAGCTCATTTGCATTTGTTTATTTAAAACGCGAGTTTTACCGAATTGTTGAAGCAATTCTTTTGGCATACCTTGTGGTAATTCAACAGTAGAGTAGTCATCGTAAAGTTTGATATGACCAATATAACGGCTGTTAATATCACCTTCATTTGCGATAGCACCTACGATATGACGCACTTCTACGCCATCCGCACGACCCACTTCGATACGATATAAATCCATCGGTTGTGGGTTGCCATAGCCTTTACGCTCACCACGACGTTCAGCTGAACGTGGGTTTTCACGACGATCACCGCGATCATTACGGTCACGACGACGTTTATCCATTGGTGGATCAGGTGGAAGGATGAGTTTTTGTTTACCTTGAAGCAACATCAACATGGCTGCAGCAATATCTTCTTGATCCTGATCTGCGGTGAATAAATCTTCCAATAAGCTGCGATACATTTCCAGATCGTGATGTTCCAATTGCTTGGTAATCTTGTCTTGGAATTTTTTACGACGACAGGCTTGTAACACTTCATGATTTGGCAATTCAACTTCATTGATTGGTTTTTTCATCAGGTGTTCGATATTACGAAGTAAACGGCGTTCACGTGGTTCAACGAATAATAATGCACGACCAGAACGACCTGCACGACCAGTACGACCGATACGGTGAACGTAAGACTCTGCATCAAGTGGGATGTCATAGTTCACCACAAGGCTGATACGTTCAATATCGATGCCGCGCGCAGCAACATCGGTTGCAACAACAATATCAAGGCTACCATTACGTAAGCGATCTAAAGTTTGCTCACGTAGTTGCTGAGTCATATCACCGTTTAATGCCGCAGCACGGAAACCGTGTTTTTCTAATAATTCAGTTACATCAAGTGTGCCTGTTTTAGTACGGGTAAAAATGATTGCCGCATCAAAATCTTCCACTTCTAAGAAACGTAATAATGCGTCATTTTTACGGAAACCTTGAACATACCAACAATTTTGCTCAATATCAGGCGCATTATCGTTATTTACTTTGATTTTCACTTCTTGCGGATTGTTCATGAAGCGTTTTGTGATGCGACGAATTGGCTCAGGCATGGTTGCAGAGAAAAGCGCAGTTTGGTGCTCTTCCGGTAATTCAGCCATAACGGTTTCTACATCATCAATAAAGCCCATACGAAGCATTTCATCTGCTTCATCAAGTACGATAGCTTTTAATTCAGATAGATTTAATGTGTTACGACGGATGTGATCCAAAATACGACCTGGTGTACCCACAACAACTTGTGCACCTTGTTTTAATGCACGTAATTGAATGTCATAGCGTTGACCACCATAAAGGGTCACGATGTTGATGCCTTTGGCATATTTCATGAAGTGTTCGCAAGCATCAGCAACTTGAATTGCTAGTTCACGCGTTGGTGCCATCACCAATAATTGTGGATGTTTTGCGTTTGGATCAATTTTAGCCAAAATAGGTAAAGAGAATGCGGCAGTTTTACCACTACCGGTTTGTGCCATACCAAGTACATCTCTGCCTTCTAGAAGAGCAGGAATACAAGCTTGTTGGATTGGCGAAGGTGTTTCAAAACCAAGGTCAGAAACGGCTTTTAGAATGAATT
>CABSXY010000172.1 GCA_902481695.1 uncultured Haemophilus sp.
CGTTGGCGCGGCACGTTCACCAATTGCCACCGCTTCCGCTAATTCAATGTTTGCTGCGTAATCAGATTCCGTAGAGAAAATCACATCATCTTCACCACTGTTTGCTAACACTTGGAATTCATGTGAGGCACTACCACCGATAGAACCAGTGTCCGCTTGTACTGCACGAAAATCTAAACCTAAGCGATTGAAAATATTGCTATAAGTTTGGTACATCACATCATAAGTTTGTTGCAAGCTAGCATGATCCGCATGGAAAGAATACGCATCTTTCATGATAAATTCACGCGAACGCATTACACCAAAACGAGGACGCACTTCATCACGGAATTTGGTTTGAATTTGGTATAAATTGATCGGAAGTTGTTTGTATGATGACACTTCGCGACGAACTAAATCCGTAATCACTTCTTCATGTGTTGGACCTAATACAAAGTTACGGTTTCCGCGATCCACAAAACGAAGTAATTCTGGGCCATATTGCTCCCAACGACCTGACTCTTCCCATAATTCTGCTGGTTGCACGACTGGCATTTTGATTTCAAGTGCGCCACTTTTATCCATTTCTTCACGGATAATTTTTTCTACTTTACGAAGCACGCGCCAGCCGGTTGGCATCCAGTTATAAAGACCAGAAGCAAGAGGACGAATCATCCCCGCACGAAGCATTAATTGATGGCTCACAATAGCCGCTTCAGCTGGGGTTTCTTTTAATGTTGAGAATAAATATTGACTTGTACGCATTGAATTAACCTTAGATTCTAAGCATTGAGAAAAAATTGGTGAGAGTATAACAAAAAGTGCGGTCATTTTTAACCGCACTTTTTTCTGAGAAAAGATTATCTTCTCGGTAAGTATCTAACTGGATCCACAGATTTACCTTTATAACGGATCTCGAAGTGAAGTTTCACAGCATTGGTTCCTGTGCTACCCATTTTCGCAATCTCTTGACCCGCTTTCACTTCTTGTTGATCGCTCACAAGGATCTTGTCGTTGTGCGCATAAGCACTTAAGAAATCATCGTTATGTTTGATGATGATTAAGTTACCATAGCCACGTAACGCGTTACCCGCATACACAACACGACCGTTCGCTGCGGCTTTAACTGCTTGACCGCGAGAACCACTGATATCAACCCCTTTGTTACCACCATCGGTATTAGAGAAACCTTGGATCACGTTACCTTGGGTTGGCCATTGCCATGCAATATTCGACGCAACTGGTGCCACAACATTCGCATTAACTGGTGTATTGTTTGTGGTTTCCACCTGTGTTGTGGTTGTTGCTGGTGTGATAGGTGTATTGTTTGTGAAAACTGGTTTTGAAGGTTCACCATTACCTACGTCTGATTTAATAGGACCAATTACCGTACCATCAGAACCAATTTGTGTACCATTTGCACCAGGTGTATAAGTCACTTCTGGCTCAGCAGGTGCCGCTGGTGCGGTAGTTTTCACTGGAACCGTTGTGGTAATTGTTTTAGTTGAACAATTTGAAATTTTTAATGTTTGACCCACGCTTAAGCTGTAAGGCTCTTTCATATTGTTCATGCTCGCCAAATCTTTTACGTCCATACCCGTCAAGTAAGCGATTAAGAACATGGTGTCGCCTTTGTTGACTTTATAGGTATTTCCTTTGTATGAACCTTTTTGAATTTGGCTGTAATCTGGTGCGTTCGTATTTGGATTACGCGGCACGTTGATTGCACCTGAGCTGGTACAATCAGAAACTGTTTTAGTTACCGTCTTAGTTTGCGGCTGAACCGGTGCTGGAGTAGGCTGTGGTTGAGTTGCTGCTGGCTGTTGTACTGGTTGGTAAGTTGGTTGGAAACTTGGTTGTGGAGTTTGAGTTCCCGTTGATACGCTGCTGCCCATTGTACTTGGCATGGTATTTTGTTGGATTTCTGGCTGCCATGTACCGCTAGAGTTATTATCAACAGGCTGCATTACACCTGGAGAAAGTGTGCCATCCACATTTTCAATTGGTGCAGGGCTATTTGAACTACAAGCCGTTAAAATAGCGATACTCACAGGGAGCAATAAAAACGATTTTTTCATTTATTCTTCCTTTAACATTAAATTTATTTCATTTGATTTGGCATCGAATTCTTTTCAATTTCCGGCATAAAGCTACCACCGGCAACCGCTCCCGTTCCTTCTACGGGTTGCATAATACCATTAGGTAATGCATCGGGATCTTGTTTTTGTGGTTCTCCTGTACAAGCTGAGATCAGCAATGCACTCGAGATAATTAAGAGTAATTTATTCATAAAAAAGGTCATCCTGTTATTTTAAAATAAGATAAGCAATCACAGCCAGAGCAACCACACTCCAACCAATGATTTCAATGGATTTACGTAATTTCGCGGCGAATTTCTCTCCGCCCCATGCGGCCAGTTTTGCGACTAAAATAAAACGAGCAAAACGCGATACAAATGCGGTTATCACAAAGGGGATAAATGCCATTTGCATCACGCCGGCACAAATGGTGAAAACTTTATAAGGAATAGGACTAAAACCGGCAACAAAGACTACTAACACGCCCCATTCCTTAAACCACGCCATAGCTTGTTCCCAAGCGGCTTGGTAGCCCCATTGTTGAATATAACCTTGCACCCAATCAAAGGCATAATAGCCGATAGCATAACCAATCATTCCCCCCACTACTGAAGCGACCGCTGTATAAAGCGCAAAACGAAACGCACTTTTCGGCTTTGACATTGACATTGGAATCAACATCACATCGGGTGGAATTGGAAAGAAAATGGCCTCAATAAAACTTACAAAGGATAACCAAAACACGGCAAAGCGATGTTTTGACCATTGCATCGTTTTATCATACATCGCACCAAAAATATTCATTCACTTATCCTTTATTGCTTCAATAGGGAAAATTCGTTTCAAAACGGCACATTATTCACTTTCCAGCCAAGCTTGTAAAGCAGCAATTGACTGATGCGCTGTAAGATCTGCTTGAATTGGCGTAATGGAAACATAACCATTTTTTACCGCATGGAAATCGGTGCCTTCACCATCATATTCAGGCAAGCCTGACGGACCAATCCAATAGATATTTTCGCCACGAGGATCTTCTTGTTTAATCACTTCAGCTGCAGATGTACGATAGCCTAAATGACAGACTTTAATACCTTTAAGTTCTTCGTAAGGCAAGTCTGGCACATTAATATTGATCACTTCGCGTTTATTCAATAATTGAGGATGTAATTTCGGAATTAAATCACACACCACACGAGCGGCTGTTTCATAATGCTGACGACCATCTAAAGAGACAGCAATGGCTGGCAATCCTAAATGACGCCCTTCCAATGCAGCGGCCAAAGTACCGGAATAAATCGTATCATCCCCCATATTACAACCCGCATTAATGCCTGATACCACAAGATCCACTTGGCCAGATAAAAAACCGTTTAATGCCAAATGCACACAATCAGCCGGTGTGCCATTCACGCAATAATCACCACTGTCTAAATGACGCGGGCGAAGTGGTTCAACAAGCGTTAATGAGCTTGATGCTGCGCTACGATTACGATCGGGTGCTACAATCACCACATCGGCAATTTTTCGTAATTCTTTTGCTAAAACTTGAATCCCTTCGGCGTGAAAACCGTCATCATTGCTGACTAAAATTCGCATTATTCTTCTTCCTTAATATTCACTAACTCTCGCACTAATGCAGTGGCATAACTCCCTGCCGGCAAATAAAATGAGAGCTTCAATCCTTCTTCAACATACGACCAATGGAAATCTTTTGCCTGCATCAATAAAGGGCGGCGAGCGGCTTTCATTCTTTCTTGTTTCATTAATTCTTGGAAAACCTGATGTTCCAAAACTACTTGATTTTCGACCGTACTTGCAGATAAATTTTCTTCGCCAATTAAAGGCGCGGTGAGCAAAATATCTTGCTCGTTCAAACGTTGCTGTAAAACCGCTAAATCTTCATTTTCATCAGCCTTAAACCAACTGTGCGATCCGTTTAATTGCACAATATCGTCTCTTAGAACCTGATCTGCCACATTTTGTTCAATTCGTTCTGC
>CABSXY010000173.1 GCA_902481695.1 uncultured Haemophilus sp.
TAATCATCTAACTGAATATTAACCTTACCACCTTTGGCCTCCCATTTACGTTCTTCATCCGCAGGCGTTTGCTTCACACTTTCAACATTCAGTTTAAAATCCACATTGGCTTTAGTTAAATCCGTATTCGCCAACTTAAGTTCAAGACCTGCATTTTGTAAGTTAAAGTAAGGTTGATTATTTTTAGGGACATTAACAGAAAGCACAGATAACGAACCATCAAAACGATCGTTTTGTGTAAAAATTTTCGTTAACAAATTAACGCTGTCTTTAATATCTAGTGAGCCATCACTTAATTTTTTAAATTCATGATGAAAATTGACCGCACTTGGCACGCCATTTTGTTTAATCAATAAATTCAAACCACCCGCTGTCGCTTGTCCTTCCTCTGTCGTGCGAGTTTTATTCGCAATGCGTAAAATATCACTACTGAATTTCGTACTCAGATCACGCTTGTCTGCCTCACCTGATTTCACGTCAAAATGGTAAGTCGCATTTTTCATATAAACATGGGTATTTTCACCATTTAACAATGCGACTTCAGCATTTTTCGCGGTTAAGTCAATACTTGATAGGTCGTATTGATTTGCACCGACAGGCACAAGGAGAGCTTCCCCCTCAATTTGTTCCAGTTTAGTGTCTTTATCGTAATTAAAACCACTTAAGGTGGTTTTTAGCTCAACTTCTTTATTTTTTAAGAAATTAAGACCGATAGAAAGGTTTTGGGACTTATTCGCAAAATCACGGAATTCCGTCAAAATATCAGACTGTAAATAATCCCCTACTGGTGAAAATTTACTATTAATCGTGTTTTTATCAATCGTGATATTTAATGTTTTATTTAATTGACGAACTAATTGATCAGATAACTGAGACTCCGCTGTAATGAAGAAAGGCAGTGCGGTGAGCTTAGTTGAAATCACATTTGTGATTTTCGCATCGCTATTTTTTACACTAAAGATCAACTCACGAATAAAAAAGTTTTTCGCGGTTTGCGTCACATTTAAGGTTGCTTGGTTATCCAAAGAATAAGGGAAATTTTTTAACACCTGATCGATTTTATGATTGGTGTAAAATTGTGCGCCGATCCCAAGTGCCACTGCGATAGCCGAAATCGTCAATGCTATTGTTCTTTTCTTGCTCATAATGTCCCCAAATACGATCTCAATTTACGATCTCAAAATTCTTTTGAAAAATTAACCGCACTTTTATCTTCAAAGTGCGGTCAGTTTCCAGTCTATTTTAGCCTAGGATTTTATCTAACTCTTGGCTTACTTCTTCCACTTTTTGAGTACCATCTAAACGGAAATATTGCGTATTACCTGCTTTTGCTTCAGCTTGGTAATAATCAATTAATGGGCTGGTTTGTTTGTGGTAAACCGCTAAACGATCTAACACAGTTTCTGGTTTATCATCGGCACGGATAATTAAATCTTCACCCGTTACATCGTCTTTACCTTCCACTTTTGGTGGGTTGTAAACGATGTGATAAGAACGACCAGATGCTTGGTGTACACGACGACCACTCATACGTTCAACGATCACTTCATCCGGTACATCAAACTCTAAAACGTAATCAATTTTCACGCCAGAATCTTTTAATGCATCCGCTTGTGGAATCGTACGTGGGAAACCATCTAATAAGAAACCATTTGCACAATCTGGTTGAGAAATACGATCTTTTACTAATGCAACGGTTAATTCATCCGGTACTAATTTTCCTTCATCCATTAATGCTTTTGCTTGTTTGCCTAATTCTGTCCCCGCTTTAATCGCTGCACGGAACATATCCCCTGTTGAAATTTGTGGGATACCAAACTTGTTCATAATAAATTGTGCTTGTGTGCCTTTTCCTGCACCTGGTGCACCTAAAAGAATAATTTTCATACAAATCTCCAATAAATAATAGACCTGTTTAAAATACCGTTAAAGCCTTGTTTGGTCAAATGATTTTGCTGTTAATTTTGACCGCACTTTATTTTATTTTAAGCTTTTTCATTTCCTTTTTCATTCCATGGCGCCACCCAGAATAAACAAATCATTCCTGGGATAGCGAGGAATAAACAAATCCAGAAAAAATGATAGTAGCCTACTGCTTTAACCAAGTAACCCGATAACATACCAAGCCCTTTACTCGGTAAAGCAGAAAGACTGGTAAATAAGGCTAACTGAGTAGCAGTATAAAGCGGATTGGTTTCACGAGCCATAAAAGCAACAAAGGCAGCAGTGCCCAGACCGACACCGATATATTCACCCGCAATCACGAAACCTAATTTCCAAAGTTCAGCTGCACCGATTTGGTCAAAATGCCCAAATGCAGCTAACCAAATAAATCCACCAATAGTAATCCATTGGATAAAACCAAATACCCATAATGCGCGGTTAATGCCTAGGCGTAACATAATCACGCCCCCCACGAGACCAGCAGAGATACTCGCCCAAAGTGAAGTGCTTTTTACCACCAACGCAATATGTTCTTTTTCAAAGCCCATGTCATAGACGAATTTCGTTTGTAACGTGGTAGCAAATGAATCGCCAAATTTATACAAGAACAAAAAGAGTAAAAAACCGATGGCTTGGGCGACACCTTTGCGTTGGAAGAACTCTTTCAAGGGTATCCAAAACACCATATAGAAAGGTTGATCACGATCGACCTGTGCAATCTGCGGTTCTTTCGCTAAAAAGAGCGTCATAAATATGCCCGCTAGCATACAAAGTGCGGTCAATAAAAAGACAGTTTCCCATGGATAAATCGTCGCTAAATAAAGCGAGAGTCCCCCAGGAATTAAGCCCGCAACGCGATAAGCATTAATATGGATGGTGTTCCCCAATCCTAATTCATTATCCGTTAAAATCTCACGACGGTAAGCATCAAGCACAATATCTTGTGTCGCTGAGAAAAAGGCAATGAATGTGGCAATTTTAGCCACCGTACTTAATTCTGCCACCGGATCAAACTGACTTATCGCATAAAGGGAAATCAGCAAAATCACTTGAGAAATCAATAACCAACTACGACGACGACCTAAAAAATGCGGGAAATAGCGATCTAATAATGGCGCCCATAAAAACTTCAAACCATATGGCACCATCACCCCTGTCAAGGCACCGATTAATTCAACGGAAAGTTTCTTATCTGTCAGCCACACTGGCAACATTTGCAATAACACGAAAAGTGGTAAACCCGAACTAAATCCAGTGAAGACACAGATCAGCATTTTGCGGGTAAATATTTGACTAGAAAGGGATTGTTCTGACATAAAGTGCGGTTATTTTTGAGCGTGTTTTATCTGATTAAAATATTAAGGGCGGAATATACTCCGCCCAACAAGAGTGAGATTAATCTCTATATCCTTTCGGATTATTTTTTTGCCAATTCCAAGTGTCTTTCATCATTTGCTCAAGACCACGTTCTGCTGTCCAATTTAACTCTTTTGCAGCAAGACTTGGATCGGAATAGCATGTTGCAATATCGCCTGGACGACGTGCAACAAGACGATATGGAATTTTAATATTGTTCGCTTGCTCAAACGCTTTCACCATATCAAGCACAGAATAACCGGTACCTGTACCTAAGTTATAAATGTGTAAACCTGCGTCATTTTCATGGCGATTTAATGCTTTTAAGTGACCAATCGCTAAATCCACCACGTGAATATAATCACGTACACCTGTGCCATCATGAGTATCATAATCGCTACCAAACACCGAAAGTTGCGGTAATTTACCGATCGCAACTTGGCTGATGTAAGGTAATAGGTTATTTGGAATACCATTTGGATCTTCACCAATCAAGCCGCTTGCGTGAGCGCCTACTGGATTGAAATAACGTAAAATCGTCATACTAAATTGTGGTTCAGCTTTCGCAACATCAGTCAGAATTTGTTCCACCATGTATTTAGAGGTACCGTAAGGGTTGGTTGTGCCACCCACTTTGCAATCTTCTGTAATAGGAATAATTTCAGGATCGCCATAAACTGT
>CABSXY010000174.1 GCA_902481695.1 uncultured Haemophilus sp.
ATCAGATTTTTCTGTTTCGTATAGGTGTAAACTTCTTCTAAGAGATTAAGCTGATGATGCATATCTAACGCACTCACCGGCTCGTCTAACATTAAAATTTGTGGCTCACGTAATAAAACCTGGGCAAACATCACCATTTGACGCTGTCCACCACTGAGATTCAGAATATCACGATGGGCTAAATGACCAATGCCTAATTGCGCCATAATACTCGCTGCTTCAGTGAGCAACTCATCGCTTACTCGCATCGTTAGACTATCCATTCGTCCCAAAAGGACAACTTCAAGTGCGGTCAAGCTTGCATCTACCCGGCTATCTTGAGGCATATAACCAATTGGTTTACGCCAATCTGCTAACTTCGTCCGTTCTAGCTGTTTGCCTTGATAGGTAATCATTCCTTCATGTGGTAATTCACCAAAAATGGTTTTCAGCATGGAGGATTTTCCTGTGCCGTTTGGCCCAAGTACCGTATACACTTTACCTTCTTCAAAACGGACATTAATGTGATCTGCAACGGTGAGATCACCTCGTTTTACCGTAAGATTCTTTAATTCTAACATTATTGTCCCCTCTTGTTATTTAAAATAATCCAAAAGAAGAAAGGCACCCCAATAAACGAGGTAACAATCCCCACCGGGAATAATGCACCAGGGATAATGACTTTGGATAATACCGAAGAAAGGGATAAGAATGCGGCACCGACTAACATTGCGCCCGGTAAGAAGAAACGTTGATCTTCACCAAGTAACATTCGAGCAACATGTGGTGCAACTAAGCCGATAAAGCCAATCACGCCCACAAAACTAATTGCCGTCGCCGTCATCATTGCAACCAGAACCAGCACCTTGATACGCAATACTTGCAAATTGATACCAAGACTCGCCGCACGATCTTCACCTAAACGAAGTGCGGTCAATTTCCAAAGCTCTTTTGAAAGTAATGCTACGCATATTGTCGTCACAACAGTAATGATGACTAAGCTTTGCCATGTGGCTTTATTTAAACTACCAAATAGCCAGAAAAGAATTTGTTGCGAGACTTCCGGCGCTGAAATAAATTGCACCAATGAAAGTAAGGATTGGAAAATAAAGAGCAATGCAATCCCTACCAGTACGAGCATTTCAGAACTAAATCGACGTTTAGACGCAAACAAGAAAAGAATCCCAGATGCGAGCATGGTCATGACAAACGCACCAATTGGCACGGCAACTTGTACCGGTAAACCAAAGCTTCCGAAAGCAATCACAATAGAAGCACCAAAACCTGCCGCAGCCGCGAGGCCTAATGTATAAGGACTTGCCATAGGGTTATTTAATAAGGTTTGGATCTCTGCCCCACCTACAGCCAATGTTGCCCCCACTACAAGCGCCATCAATGCCATGGGTAAACGTAAATTATGCACAATATTGTCTGTCATTTTATCGACTTCACCGATATCGAATAACGAATTCACAACTTCCGATACCGATAACATCGCAGGGCCAGTCATCACATCGAGAATAAGACTGACCACGCCAATCACAAGAAAAGATAAAATAACAAACCAGCGTTTGCGTTCAAGCTTACGCTGGTTAGCCACAATATCTGCTACAACAGAATTGTTTTTCATTGATTAGTATTTTCCTTATTTAGTTTCAGGGAAAAGATAAATCGTACCTTCCGGCGTAACCGGTAAGTAGTTTTTATAGAAGTTTAAGTAAGTTTGTTGCGGATCTAAATCTTTGAAAAGATCAGGATACGCCGCTTTAGCCACAAACTGAACAGACGCGCTGTCTGATAAAGTACGAGAGTTCGCATGATATGCTGCATAAACACGGTTATTTTTCACTGCCGGTAATTCAGCCCAACCTGCACGATGTTTAAATGCGTTTAAACGACGTTCCGCTTCGGCTTTTTCAATACCAAAGCCCATTACCATACCGTCTTGATTTTTCTTCAATTCAGTTTCACGGCCGGTAATAATAATCGCATCCGGTTTCGCGGCTAATACTTTTTCAGCAGCTAATGTACCCCATTTACCGATTTCTGCAGGTGCAACGTTTTCTGCACCTACAAGGCTAATCATAGAGCCCCACATGCTTGAGAAGAATGTCATCCCTTGTTCAGCTGGGCCACCACGACCGAACTCTACATACACTTTCGGTTGTTTTGCTAATTTCGCATTTTTAACCGTCGTTTGAATATGTTCTACGATGTCTTTGTATTCTTTTGCCATTTTCGCAGCACGATCTTTCTGCCCCGTCAATTGACCAATAATTTCCGTTGATTTGATGTGTTTATCTAAGGTTTGAGCGTTGTAATCTAATACGACAATTGGAATACCCGCTTCATTGATGGCATCTAAATCAGATCCTAGCATTTCGTACTGCCAATCAGCTAAGACTAAAAGATCTGGTTTTAATGAAAGCACTTTTTCTACAGAGAACGTGCCTTCTTCTACTTCACCCACATCATCTAATTGATTCAATTTTGGTACCGCTTTGCTGAATAACTCCCAGCTTGCTGGTGCCCAAGAAGACCATACTTTCTTAGAAAAACCGACAACGTTATCTAACGCTTTGTCACCACCAACTGCCATATAATCTTGGTAATAGAAACCAAGTACCACACGTTTTGCCGGTAAATCAACAGTGACTTCACGATCAAGTATATCTTTTACTTTCACGGGATCAGCATTGGCAAAACCTGCACTTAAACCAAGAATAGTGGCAATCGCTAAAGTTGAAAAACGTCTTTTCATAAGAAAAATCTCCTGAGTAAAATTAAACAATTTAAATGATAATAATTATCGCCACGTATAGTAGCGAAAACGATTGCTAAATTCAACTCAGACGTTTAATTATTCTTCGTAAGCTTCGTCAGTTAATGTTTTTAAGAATGCCTCTAACGCATTAATCTCTTCATCTGTTAGCGGTTTGGCTTTTAAAACATCAGGATTAATGGTTTGAGCATATTCGGCTTTATCCCATGCTTTTCCTGTTTCAGGATTAATTTTACGATTAGGATTATTAAAACTGTCTTTAAATAGCAAAACAGTTTTTAGATCACGGAAAACGCCGTTATGCATATAAGGTGCTGTGACACCAATGTTACGCAATGTTGGCACTTTAAATTTACCTTTTTGCTTTTCATCGCCTTTCACCATCGGATTATCCAACAATCCATTGTCCACATAATCAGCCGCAAGTTTATTTAACTTAATTAACGCTTGGTTACTTGGCACACCGATATTGTAATAGCGATAATTAGTAAAGGTTTCTTTTGCTGAATTCGCGTCACTTGATTGGTGGCAGTTACTGCAGTTTGTTCGTGTTTTATCGAAAAATAATGCCTTACCTTCCACTTCAAGTGCGGTCAATTCCGCTTCATTTTTTAGTGCACGATCATATTTTGAAGAGAATTGCGCAAATAATTCATGCTTTTCGAACTCCGCAATAGCTTTTTCCATAATGGCATAGATTCTGTCGGTATCTTCCCAAATGCTTTCGCCATAAATATTCGTAATTGCCTTATAATAAATTGCATTCGATTATAGACGTTCGACAATCGATTTTTTATCTGGCATGCCCATTTCTACAGGATTAACTGGTGGACCACCTGCTTGCTCGGCTAAATCTTTTGCACGCCCATCCCAGAATTGTCCGCCAACATAATCTTGAATTTTTTCATCGAAATGAAAATCCGGTGAGAACATAGCATAAAGCGCAGTATTGGCATTGCGATTACCATGAAGATGAGGATTATCCCCTTCTGAGACCATTTGATTTGCAGAATTCTTACGTTGATCCACAAAAGCGGTATCTGGACTATGACAGGTTGAACAGCTTTGTGTTTTATTAAAAGAAATCGATTTATCAAAAAACAACACTTCACCAGATCGGAAGAGCGTCGTGTAGGGAAAGAGTGTAGATCTCGGTGGTCGACGTATCATTAAAAAAAAAAAAAAAAAATAAAGAAAAAAAAAATAAATAATACAAAT
>CABSXY010000175.1 GCA_902481695.1 uncultured Haemophilus sp.
GTTGAAAAATGCAGTCTATACCAATGTCACCAATCATGGTGGTTATGAAGATTTGGTTAAAAAAGGTTTGAAGTAAACAACATATTATTTAAAGCAAAATCCCCTAGATTAAGCATTTAGGGGATTTTTATATCAACTATTAGTATAAAAGATAAGAGCAAAAAACAGTAAGCTATGATTTATTAAAGTTTCAGGCTGCTGAAAAATGATTTCTAGAACAGCCTTTAGGTTTGCTAGAAAATTATATGAAATATCCCCAATACTCAGCATGTTTATTTCTGTAACAATTCCATATCCCTACATTCTCTGGTTTTTGTCTTTCCTTGGAATAAGTTATTAACAATCTTTGTTTAGCACGAGATACTCCCACAAAGAATGCACAACGTTCAGCATCTTTATTTCCCCAAAATGTTTCATTTTCTACAGCCAACATACTAACAGAACGAAATTCCAATCCCTTACTCTTATGGATAGTCATAATCCTAATAGCCTGATCATCTAGAAAGGATTTTAGCACCTTAATTAAATCAGATTCTTTTTCTAGTAATTCTTGAATTTTCGTTATTGTTAACTTTACAAGTTCTTTTAATCTAGATTCTGATTCATAATCGGGAGATAGTGCGGTTATTGTTTCAATACTAAGTTGCTTTAGAAAAGAGCTTATAACTTGTCTCCAGCAAGAAAACTTTCCTGATAGTTTTTCAGATTTTTTAATAATTTTCTTTTGGTTAAAAATAAAATCTTGAAGATCGTATCGTTTACTAAATTCTAATTCCTCGTCATCCACAAATGGTAGTATTTGTTTTTGTAATCGTGACCAAGATTGAGGCTCTCTATCTCCGTAAAAATAAAGAAGATAATCAATAATTAACTTTGTTATTGGTTCTGTAGATATATCCTGCAATTGCTGTTCATTACGATAAGAAATATTTTTTTCTTCAAGATTTTTCATAATCACTGCAGCATATGATTCAGCTTGTTTAGATACTAATATTGCAATTTCATATAATGGGATTTTTTCATTGGATATCCATTCGCTAATACGTTCTACTATGCTTTCAGCCTCCTCAATATCATTTTTAAATTCACAAAGTAAAATTTCTCCTTCATCGCCTCTCAATAACTCTTCAGGCATAACAGAATTAGGTTCAAGATTTTGAATAATTTTGTTTTGTAACCTTAATAGGCAAGGTTTAGATCTGAAATTACGATACATATTTAGCGGTTCAGCTGAAAAGTCTTGAGCAAATGTTTCAAAAATTCCTTCCAACGCACCAGCCCAGCCCATAATTTTTTGCTTCGTATCTCCTACGGCAGTTAATCTAGCTGAAGTTCCCTGAAAAGCTAGTTTAATTAATTCATATTGAAGGTTAGTACAATCTTGGAACTCGTCTAAAAATACATCTGAATAAGTTTGTCGTATAACGTTTCTTGCTATGTTTGAAGTTTTTAAAATTTCAATAGCCAAAGGGACAAGATCGTTAAATGTAATTTGTGTTCCTGTGATTTTCCTATCACCAATAGAATAATTTTCTGGCAATGCGTTTTCGCCGGTTAATACTATTCTAAATCTATCAATAATGCGTTTAGCAAATGCATGAAAAGTATAACTATCAAAACGAGAAGCTAAATCAGAACCACATCGGCGTTTAACACGCTCTTTTAAATTCGTGCTTGAATCTACTTTAAAAGAAATTGCAAGAATTCGCTTTGGATAACGGCACGTACCTGTACGAAAAAGAAAATCAGCTCTTTGAGCTAGCATTTCAGTTTTTCCCGCACCAGGACCTGCGGTCAATGCTAAGCATTTTTCTTGCTCTTTTGCAGCTTTCATAGCATTAGGTTCTAGCATTAATCCATCTGCAGGTAGCCATTGTTCAGCTGAAATCATTCTGGAACCCCCAATAATTTAGTTTTCACAGCATCCGCCAAACGAGAAAGAGATTCTGGCATGTTATTTAACAATTCTTCATCAGTTAAATCAGCAAGTGCCTGAATATGATTTACCGGCTTACTACCTAATTTAAATAATTTACGATAGCTAGAAAAAAGTTTTCTTTCTTCTTCGGTATATTGTTCAGGATTATGATGGCTTTCACCTAAAACAGATTCAACAAGAGATTGACTAGGTAAGGTATCATTGTTTTTTATCTTAAATTTATTAGGGAATGCTTTTAACATGGAGAAATCTAGATCCATTGGACGAGAGTAGAATATATCTTTTTTCTCTAATTCATCTAAATAATGTTCATATTCTAATATAAAATATTCACTACTATTCCATTCAGGTATTAAATAGTCATCAGGAAGAATCTTTTCTGGCTCAAATTTTTTTAATTGGTCATTGGCATATTTAATTCTTCCCCATCCTCCACCAAATCTAGCCACATCAAGATCCAATAAAGTTATGTGAGGGATTTCTAATTGAGACAGTAATCTCCAAAAATGATTAACATGTCGTCCACCAAGTGGAGCAATCGTAATAGCGGATGAATCAACAGGAACCCCTTTAGCACTTAAAATCCGAGGCAATACAATTTCTTCACTATCTCCTTCGCCTAATACAACTAAACGTGAAAAATAAATTTCAGGGAATGCCTGAATTGCTTCTCGAACAAATTTATGTGCATCATCTGATTTATCTGGTAAACGAATCATTCTAATCATTGTTGTTCTCAAGCCATTTAAGCGTAGATAACGAATATGTTCAGGGGAAACTCTACGTAACATTGCGGGCGAATGAGTTGCAATAATAGCTTGAGCATCATTATGCTGTGTCGTTTGTTTCAATGCTTCTATTACTCTCCCTAAATAATGAGGAGATAAACTATTTTCAGGTTCTTCTAATGCAATTAAGGTGAAGATAGGGGGGCGTAATTTTTCAATATCAAAAGAGTTATCTTCACTATTTCTAACAGAATGGTAAATTGACTGTGAGGTTAAAACTAATGATAGGTATAACATAGATTTTTGCCCATCACTTAAGCGAGAAAAATCGACAATCTCTTCATCATGACCAGGTGTAAATGAAACAGACATGTGGCGCAAGATATTTTCAATTTCAGAATGAGCAAAAGAAATTTTAGGCTCTTTAAAATAGCTTCCTTTATGAACAATTTCCCAAGTCTTTTTCAAAGCTTCACTTATAGTTTGAACGGATATATTATTTTCAAGACAAGTGTTTATTTGTTCTGTTAGAGTTCGCACATTTTCAGACTCATTTTTCCAATTTACTGCCCGTAATAGTCGACCTAATAAAGCATTTGTATTATAGGCTATATGATCTGATGGGTTTCTTTGAGCGGGTAGATAATGTAGCTGGATAAGGCTTCTATCAGCTCTAGAAACTGATTGTGTTGTTTTTCCATCCTGAGTTAAAACATATTCAAATTTTTCTTCAATTTCTCCAATAAAATCCATTGTTGCTGTCAAACGAAAACGTACACGGGGCAAACCTGTAACCCCATCTAACCTCATATGATTAAAGAAAGGGGCTACAGTTGAATTATCCTCATCATCTGTTGCTTCAGGAAAAGTAAAATCAGCTTCAATACATAGCGTTCTTTGATCTGGGGGAGAAGATTCATTCTGTGGAATATGGAAATCAGTTCGCTTAACTCGACGCAAGGATGAATCAAAAGCAAATAATCTGCATAGTGCTTGTAAAACAGCTGTCTTCCCTGAACCATTTGGACCAATTAGATAGGTAATTTCTTCTAATGTAAATTCTGTTGGTTCTTTACCAAAACTTTGAAAATTAGTAATTTTTATCGAATGTAATTTCATATTGTCTCCTTATTTCTGAAAAATGATTTATTATAATATATTTATTTTAATTAATGCGTTATTGTAATATCTTTGTTGTTCAAATCAATTGTCTAACCCACTTTAATATTCTTCTTTTAGTGTAGGTCAGCAATTTAATCTTCCATTCAAAAGTGCAGAACAACCGGAAAAAGCAAAAGGCGTTTGGATTGAT
>CABSXY010000176.1 GCA_902481695.1 uncultured Haemophilus sp.
TCAAGCGGCAAACCCGGTGGGCGATGTGACCATCGGTATGGTTGGTAAATACATTGAATTACCTGATGCGTATAAATCAGTGAATGAAGCCTTAAAACACGCAGGTTTGAAAAACCGTTTAAGCGTGCATATCAAATACATTGACTCGCAAGATGTCGAAACCAAAGGCACTGAAGTATTGAAAGGCGTCGATGGTATTTTAGTACCGGGCGGTTTTGGCTATCGCGGTGTAGAAGGCAAAATTTTGACAGCAAAATATGCACGTGAAAACAATGTTCCTTACCTCGGTATTTGTTTAGGGATGCAAATTGCATTAATCGAATATGCGCGCAACGTTGCTGGTCTTGAAAAAGCCAACTCATCTGAATTTGATCGTAACTGTGAGCAACCTGTTGTTGGTTTGATTACAGAATGGCAAGATGCGGAAGGCCACATTGAAACCCGTGATGATAATTCTGATCTTGGTGGTACGATGCGTTTAGGGGCACAACAATGTCATTTAATTGAAGGCTCAAAAGCGCGTGCATTATATGGCAAAGAAACCATTGAAGAACGTCACCGTCACCGCTATGAAGTGAACAATAACCTGCTTCCACAAATTGAAAAAGCGGGCCTTAAAGTAACTGGTTTATCTGCGGATCGTAAATTAGTGGAAATCATTGAAGTACCAAACCACCCATGGTTTGTAGCATGTCAATTCCATCCAGAATTTACGTCAACGCCACGTGATGGCCACCCATTATTCGAAGGCTTTGTCAAAGCAGCCAGAGAAAATCAGTTAAAAACTGAAAAGTAATTTGCTGATAATTCCATAAACAAGTGCGGTCAAAAATTCTTGTGTTTTTGACCGCACTTTGCATTTTTAAGCATTTTAATTTGATTGATTCTATTACCGTTTCACCAAACGATAAGGCAAGATCTGCATTTTACATTTATCAGAAATATCATCTGAATCGAAATCATCAATAAAATGCCAATGTGCGGTATCTTTTGTTAAATCAGTGAGATAAATTTGAGTGTTACCTACTTTATAACGACACTCACCAATAACAAAATTCCTTTCACTACTTGCATCATCCATATAATCACCGTGAACAACTTGGATAAGCTTCGCATGATTGGTTAAATCAGTGTAATACCACCAAATATCAAATTTATCTTTATCATTAGCTAACTGAACTTGCAAACTTGGCTCTATAAAGTTCGCATTATAACTATGAGCTTGCATTATTTGTGAACTGATTAACTCATTATGTTTCCAAAGGTAATCATAATTGAGCTGGCGATTTTCATAAAATGTAACTTTACTCTTTAAACGAATCGTCGGTAGAATAACTTCACCTTCAGGTATTTCACAACTGGCTAAGGTAAAATCAGAATAAGGCATCGAAGGCCCCTTACCTTTTATTCGTACAAAAACAAAACTTCCTCTACTCAAACAAGACTGTCCATTAATAGAAATGGTTTCTGGCATGCCTAAGTCAGTATCATGTTGTTCACCCAATCTAACCAAATCATTGATGCTAACTACATTACTATTTAATGAAAGTTTATTTAAACGAAAATCGCCCCACTTAAAATACGTATTATCGAGCGTAATAACATAATCTGGCGCATCTTCTCCAGTTGTTGCAAAAACAAATGCATTCGGAGATAAATCATCAATACCTGCTAAATACGGTTTATCTTGTAACTGAACGCCTCTAAGCCCCCAATCTTGTGGAGCTGAAGAGAACAAAACATAAAATACAAAATAACTCAAAATAAATAATAACGTGACAACTCCAAACAATATACCAATTGTCCACAAACATATTTCTAATGGTGTCTCTAAACGCTGCATATTTCCTAATATCTCTCTTAATCAATATATTTGTGTATTATGCTTTTCTTATCAAGACAGAAAAATTACTACTTTCCGGAATGCCTTCATCATTTTCTTCCCTATAAAAAAGCAAATTTATTTAACTACACTTCAAAAAACATTTGAATTAGTATAACATTTTAGTCAACTATTTATATAACTTAAACAAGCAGTTATTTTTCAGCGTTTTTTACAAAAAATTTATTAAATCCGACCGCTTGTGATAAAAGGAACGACTATGCATAAATTTTTACTTACTGCCCTTCTCGCCAGCCTTTCTGCCTCTGCTTTCGCACTTTTCCCTGTTCAAACTGATTGGCAAGCTAATCACTTACAAGGCAAAGTGAAATCTGTTATTTCACATTCGGAAGATAATCCTGATGCAGTAGAAGGAGAAGTGGTCACGAACGATGTTCGTCAATTTTATAACGAACAAGGCTTTTTAATTAAGACTGAAGAGATTACCCAAGAATCTGAATTTTCCGATAAAACGACGGCGAATTATCGATATGATCAAAACAATCGATTAGAAGAAATTCGTTCCGATATCTATAAAGAGACTCATGGAAGACTCTACCACTATCAAGAAAACCGCGATGGTTCAGGCGTCATTTTAGAAATCACCTATGTAGGCAAAAAGCCGAAAAAGCCAAATTTTCAAGAAGATTACATCAAAAGAGTTTACGACAAAGATGGCAAACTCATCTCTGAAGACGTTTCTTATGCAGAGATGCTTGACGGCCATGCGAAAAAATTCCATTACAAGGACGATAAACTCATCAAAGCTTGTGACTTTGATGACAAAGGAAAAGAAAGCAATTGCGAAACTTATCGTTATCTAGAAAATGGTCACTTTGTAAATAACACGTCTTTTAATAATGGACGAGCAAATTTTACTTATGACAAAAACCACAATGAATTAAAACGCGAAATTTTTGACCTACATGGGAAATTAGAAGAGACGCTCACAACACGTCATAAATTTGATCAACACGGTAATGTGATTGAAAGCATTATGTATGATGAAAAAGGCATATGGTTAGATAAAACCACCAAGAAATATGAATATTACGAGTAATCTCTTTTAAACTGAGCATTTTTATTATGTTTTTTAAATCTAAACAACACGCTGATAAATTAGACAAAAAATTAATAACCAAACTGGACAAAATCTTTCAATATTTTAATGCGAAAGAAGAACCATCTGAGAGGTTGTTTGCCCGAAATCACAAAGTTGCGCCAATGGCAATCGCAACCTATTGGCATTATGGTAAAGCCAATTTAGATGAATCTGAATTTCTAGAAAATACGGGGTTATCTGATTTATATCAGCCCTTAGAATTGCTCCTGAAAAAAACAATGAAATTGCCTTGTATTACGCGCATTGAATTTGAAGAGGAAAATTGGGTTCAATTATTTCTTTCTATTGATTTTAAATTAAACCCAACAGATAGCTCACTTTTTAGAGTTTTTATTTTTCCCGATCAGGATAGCTTCGTTTTCGCCGTAACAGATCAAGCGAAAAAACTTTGTCAGGATATGGTGCTTGCCAAGCCATTTAATCAAAAGAGTCCGCATTATGAGAAATTTTTACATTCAGTTGATGCCGTGTTTAATGCGATTGAAAAGCCAGAAGATTTCTCTCTATTAGATCAAAAACTCGCAAAAATTGAACGTTATCTTCAAACGCAACAAGATGGATGTATCGACGTCAAAAACACCCTCTTTGAAACGCCTATCAATGCCTATCAATTTTACTATTCCGACAATTGGGATGATTATTCCAAAGAAAAATTTAAGGAATTAGATTTTGACGGCGATATGTATGATTTACAAAGCCAATTCTGTAACCCAATGGGATTCGTACCTGCTTCTCGAGAAGAATTTTTTAATGGTTCTGGCTATTCTTTTTTAAATATTGCGTTCGGCATAAAACCGCATAGGGAATATGAACATATTATTAAAGAAATTGAATTTGAATTTCCTCAAAGAATTGAGTTATTTGCTGGGCAACCTATTTGCGATGCCGCATATTCATTACAACATACTGATAAGCTTTTTATTTCTAATGTAATGGCAGCGATTTATTATG
>CABSXY010000177.1 GCA_902481695.1 uncultured Haemophilus sp.
GCACGTTTTGCGTAAATAACTCTCGACTTTTCAGCGGCTTATCGCCTAAATAAGGTTTGAGCGCAATTCGAGTAAAGCGCTTTGCTGCTAGCAAGACGGATTCATCGGTGAATTCCAAACGGTCAAAAGCAAGCAAATCTCGCCCATAAAAGGTTAAGTTATCTTTCACTAACGAGGCGATAAAACCCTTTTCCGCACGATATTGGTAAGTCATCGATTCATCTACTGGTAAACCTGAGCCTGCACAATGCAGAAAATCAATGCCATAACCTAAGATTTTAAGTAAATGAAATTCAAATAGACGCAATGTGGGCTCAACCTGTGGTTGAGTGGCTAAGCCTGTTAAGCATTGAAGATAATGCTGAAAAAGTTGTGGATTGGCCGTTTCGGGCTCGATCACTCGAGTAATCAGCTCATTTACATAAAACCCGCTATATAAAGCCGTTTGCTGCAAAGGCAACGTAATTGCTGCGGGCTCTGCTTTCGTGAGTGTTTTTAATGCGCCTTTTCCTGACCAACGAAGAAGTAATGGCGTAAAAGGCTGTAAGACAGATTTCCATGCCGAACGTTTTGCACGTGCACCTTTTGCAATAACCGTCAAACGCCCCGTTTCTTCAGTGAATAAATCCACTAAAAGGCTGGTTTCACTATAAGGACGACGATGTAACACAAAGCCGCGTTGGAGATCCATAAAAGAATTATTTGCCTGATTTTAATTCACTTGGTTGTTTCACACAGCGTTCTGCGAGCACTTCACCTACGCTAGTTTGTAATTGACTGAAGTCATCACGCTCCTGCCAATACCAACGAATATTCGCATAATTTCTCCCACGCTCAGAAATCACTCGTGTCAATTTTTCGGTTACATCATTAAAAGTAACGGTCACCTGACTGAGTGTTTTTTTATTCTTCTGTTTTTGCTTGGTATGAACCACACTCACTGCTTTATTGCCTTTACACAAATAAACCGTTGCCGAACCCTTTTGGGATTTTTTATCCACGGTTTGCACTTTCATTTTCTGTGGTGCGGGTTTGCTTAATTCAACATTTTGCGAACAAGCAGAAAGACAAAGTGCGGCCAAAATTACGCTTAATTTTTTTAACATGAATTCTATTTCCATCAAGGTTTGTTTATGATTGCTCACTTTGCGAAATGAGCAAGGATAAACAATCTTATCTAGAAAAATGGGCGATTACTCGCCCACTAAAAATTATTTTTTATACTGATATGAACCATCGGCTTGACGAATGAACTTACCGCCATTTGATAAACGCAGCTCACTCACTCGGCCTTGACTATTCACCGAAACCTGTACTTTATCACCAGGTTTGAAGTTGCTTAATGCATTGCCTGCACCGCTTGCTTTTGTCATGGCATTCACATCTGAAATATTCAATTTATTATCACGGAATACTTGCATCAATGAAACACCTTGCGGCACCGTTAATGTTTTTGTTGCACCGGTTGAAGCGGTTTGTGCTGCAGGTTCAGCTGCTTTCACTGTATTGTGGGTTGCTAATTTTGCTTCCACAATTTGAACCTTACTGTCTTTAGTCGCAACAGGTTTCGCTTCTTGAATTTTGCTTGACTCTTTTTTCACGGTTTGAGTCGGCTGAACTGTTGCTTTTTCAGCTACAGGTTTAAGTTGTTTTTTCTCTTGAACCACAGATGTCTGTTCGCGACGAGGTTCTGCTTTATGCTCAACTGTTGCGGTATGTTTTTCTACAGCTGGTTGAACCGGTACAGGTTGAGTTGCTGGTTGTTGAGCAACAGTTTGTTGTGCAGGCTCTGTAGGTTGTGATTTCGCCATATCTGCTTTATCACCTACGTACTCCATGGCTGGAGGTGTATCTGATTTAGCGGCATTGGCCGTTTGTTCTGTTGTTGCTGGAGCCGTAGTATTATTGTTATCTAATACAGTGGTTTCAACCGGTTGAGACTGATCCAATGATTGGAATTGAACCGGAATTTCATTGCTGTTTTGCTGTTCAAAAGACTCCACCGTATCTGAATTTGGTTTTAGAGTGAAGAAAATGATCAGTAAGACCACTAACCCCAAAATCGCAATAAATAAACGGCGATGTTTTTCTGGTAACATTTGTAGAACCTTCCATTTTTCAGGTGATTTCAAGCTTGCTGCCGCAGCAGCTGCCGGTGCAACTGTTTCGACTTGAGTTGTCACTTCTTCCACAATCTCTTCTGCTGGAGAATTTTCAAAAATCACTTTTTCTTCAACTACGTTTTCTACTTGAACATTTTCAACAGGTTCTTGAGCGCCGAAAGCACTTGATTGCACTGACTGTTCAGTATTTTCACTTTGGAATGCTTGAGAAGGTGAAAAAGGTTGACTTGCTGCCGCACCAAAAGTTGGTTCGCGGCGAACATGGAATTGTGTATCTGGCTGTTCTTTTTTACCAAATAAACCTTTGGCTTTATCAAAAATTGAGCCACTTTGTTGAACCGGTTTTCTTGGTGTCACAGAGTCAGAGTGATTAAATCCTAAATCTAATTCATTTTGAGATGAATTGTCGTTAGGTTGATTTTTATTATCCACGGGATTACCTCGATTTGCTAAACTAAAGATCGCACAAAAGTGCGGTGAAAAATTGAATCGTATTTTATCGGATCTTAAGCGGTGTATAAAGTCTTATTTGGCTCTCCACCGATTTCTCGTGCTAATTTGGGCACTAAATAGCCAGATGTGAGCGCCTGTAATTCTTTATAAATTTGTAACGCGCATTCATCCGAAATATAGAAATGACTCGCCCCCTGCACTTTATCCAATAAATGCAAGTAATAAGGCAAAATTCCCGCTTGAAACAGCTTATCGCTTAATACTTTTAATGTATGTGGGTTATCATTCACATCTTTTAGAAGGACTGATTGATTGAGTAAGGTCACTTTAGCGCCTGCCAGTTTTTGCATAGCCAAAGCGAGCGCCTCATCAATTTCATTTGGGTGATTGATATGCGTTAC
Source organism: uncultured Haemophilus sp. (assembly GCA_902481695.1). Taxonomy (GTDB): domain Bacteria; phylum Pseudomonadota; class Gammaproteobacteria; order Enterobacterales; family Pasteurellaceae; genus Haemophilus_D. Next base: position 2,978 of record CABSXY010000177.1, read on the forward strand.
AAACACCGCTTGTAATCGGCTTTTTAGCAATAAATCACAAAATTCATCCGTAATACGCTCCGGAATCACAACCGGCAAACGAGAGTGAATACGCAAACGCTGTAAGTGCGGTATCTTTTCAAGGCGTTCTAATAACCACACCCATTCACTATCCTTCGCCATCATCGGATCGCCCCCCGAAAAGATCACTTCTTCAATTTCAGGATGGGCCGCAATATAGTCTATTGCTTGTTGCCAACTCGTTTTATTGCCTGGATTTTGATCATAAGGGAAATGACGACGGAAACAATAACGACAGTTAACGGCACAGCCTCCTTTTGCCATGAATAGCAAGCGATTTTGATATTTATGCAGAATATTAGGCACGGCATTTTTTTGCTGTTCGTCTAAAGGATCTTGGCTAAAGCCTTCCGCTTCAATAAATTCTTGCTGGACCGTCATTACCTGCAAAAAAAGTGGGTCTTTCGGATTCCCTTTTTCCATTTTTTCAACAAAAGGTAAAGGCACTCGCATAGCAAAAAGTTTACGGGCAGCGATATCCTCGGCAAAATCCTCAACAGGCAAATTTAAGGTTTTTAACAAGATTTTCGGATCAGAAATCGCATTTTTTAGGGTTTCTAACCAATTTTGTTCTTCTCTAATCGCAATATTTCGGGTTAAAATACGCACTTTCAAACAATCTCTATTTTTTAGGATATTTTTAATATGGCTACATATACTACCAGTGATTTCAAACCAGGTCTAAAATTTATGCAAGACGGTGAGCCTTGTGTGATCGTTGAAAACGAATTCGTTAAACCAGGTAAAGGCCAAGCTTTTACTCGTACTCGTATTCGTAAATTAATTTCAGGCAAAGTATTAGATGTAAACTTCAAATCTGGTACTTCGGTTGAAGCTGCTGATGTTATGGATCTTAACCTCACTTATTCATACAAAGATGATGCATTCTGGTACTTCATGCACCCAGAAACATT
>CABSXY010000178.1 GCA_902481695.1 uncultured Haemophilus sp.
TTATCTTAGCCTTTGCTTCAGCTTGTTACGGTTACTACATTTTACCAACTTACCCAAGTGACCTTGCGGCAATCCAATTCGACCGTTCAGGTACAACACATATCGGTAAGTTTGTAATTAACCACAGCTTTATTTTACCGGGCTTAATCGGTGTAATCACTTCATGTATCTTTGGTTACATTTTCACAAGCTTGTTTGGTTATCTATAATTAACTAACTGATAAAAGAAAAGGCTATTCATTTGAATAGCTTTTTTGTTTGTAAAGTGCGGTTAAATTTTAGGGTGTTTTATCTCTATGGTTTATTTGACTTTATCATTCATAAAAATCCCTCAAAAACTGACCGCACTTTTGCTCTTCTTAAAATAAATTCCCGCTAAAGGTTGAAACATAGGGGGATTTATTGCGATAATCCTCATTATTTTTTGGGTGATCTTTCGGGCTGCCATTTTTTCAGGTGGCCAGTTTTTATTAGGAAAGATTAATTTGAACATTATTTAAGTTAGAAGAATAACAATGGCTGAAAAACGTAATATTTTTTTAGTCGGTCCAATGGGCGCAGGTAAAAGCACCATTGGCCGTCAGCTTGCGCAACAATTGAATATGGACTTTGTCGATTCAGATGCAGTAATTGAGGAACGTGCGGGCGCAGACATTAGCTGGATTTTTGATTTAGAAGGTGAAGAAGGCTTTCGTAAGCGTGAAGAGCGCATTATCAATGAATTAACCCAATTACAAGGCGTTGTGCTCTCCACTGGTGGTGGAGCAGTGATGTCAAAAGAGAATCGTAATTATCTTTCTGCTCGTGGTATTGTGATTTATTTAGAAACCTCAGTAGATAAACAATATCAACGTACGCAACGTGATAAAAAACGTCCTTTATTACAAGGGACAGATGATCCACGCCAAGTGTTGGAAGATTTAGCCAAAGTACGCAATCCGTTATACGAAGAAATTGCTGATATCACCTTACCAACAGATGAGCAAAATGCCAAAGTAATGGTTAATCAAATTGTTGATTTAATTGATAATCTAAACGGCTTAAACGGTTCACTCTAAGGATTTAAAATGTTGTGCGTAAATGTTGAATTAAAAGAACGTCGTTATCCTATTTATATTGGCGAAGGGTTGCTTAAAGATGAAAGCTGCTATCCGCTGAAGAAAGGGAATAAAGTGATGATTGTGACTAATCCAACCGTCGCACAATATTATCTTGAGCCCGTTACAGAAACGCTAGAAAAAATAGGTTGTCAGGTTGAATCGGTATTATTGCCTGATGGCGAAAAATATAAAACGCTCGAGTCTTTAAACCTCATTTTTACCGCACTTTTAAAGCATAATCATGGGCGAGATACTACGATTATTGCATTAGGTGGTGGCGTGATTGGTGATGTAGCAGGGTTTGCGGCTGCAAGTTATCAGCGTGGTGTGCGTTTCATTCAAATTCCTACTACATTATTGGCTCAAGTGGATTCTTCTGTTGGTGGCAAAACTGCCGTTAATCATGAGTTAGGCAAAAATATGATTGGGGCGTTTTATCAACCTTCTACGGTGATCATTGACACCCTTACACTCAATACCTTGCCAAAACGTGAAGTAAATGCGGGACTGGCGGAAGTCATTAAATATGGGGCGATTTTAGATTATGCCTTTTTCGAATGGCTTGAAGCGCATATTGATGAATTAGTCGCGTTAAATCAACATTCACTGCAGCATTGCATTGCGCGTTGTTGTCAAATCAAAGCTGATGTTGTTGTGCGCGATGAAACTGAAAAAGGCGATCGTGCATTACTAAATCTTGGTCATACTTTTGGTCATGCAATTGAAACACATCTAGGCTACGGAAACTGGTTACATGGTGAAGCCGTTGCAGCTGGAACCATGATGGCAGCGGTGTTATCTGAACAATTAGGCGATCTTTCTTTTGAAGATGTTGCACGTTTAGAAAAGCTTTTAGCGCGTGCTAATTTGCCGACAGTTTCGCCTGATACCATGCAACCAGACGATTATTTACCGCATATGATGCGAGATAAAAAAGTGCTGGCAGGCAAGTTGCGTCTTGTGTTGCTAAAAGCCCTTGGTCAAGCCTACGTGGCGACTGATACTGACAAATCTCTTGTGCTAAACGCCATTGAGCGTTGCACACAACATGACTAACTGTCATTGCTCTCATGTTGCGTCCGAAAAATAACAAAACGAAACCTCGAATTAAACACCGCCCGTTTTTGAAATGGGCGGGCGGTAAATTTCGTTTAACGGACGATCTCAATCGAGTCTTTCCAAAAAGAAAACAGTGTTTGATTGAACCCTTTGTTGGCGCGGGCGCTGTTTTTTTAAATTCTCATTTTGAACGTTATATTTTGGCAGATATTAATCCGGATTTGATTAACTTGTTTAATATCGTCAAAGAAAATGTGGATGCCTATATTGAGGCTTGTAAGCCAATTTTCTTCGCCGAAAATGCCAATACAGCCGACTATTATTACGCCCAGCGTGATGCCTTTAATCAATCAAGCGATCCTTTCGAGCGCTCGGTGTTGTTCCTTTATTTGAACCGCTTTGGGTTTAATGGCTTGTGCCGTTATAACAGTAAAAATGAGTTTAATGTGCCCTTTGGCGCTTATAAAACCCATTATTTCCCAGAAGATGAATTGCGCTATTTTGCTCATAAAGCACAAAGTGCGGTCTTTTTATGTGCTGATTTTCAACAAACGTTCGAATTAGCAGATAAGCACAGTGTGATCTATTGTGATCCGCCTTATGCACCGCTTCCGCAAGATACTAATTTTACTGGATATGCGGGAAATTCGTTTGGCCTTGAGCATCAAAAGAATTTAGCGGAATGTGCAAAGAAAGCGCAAAAAGAAAAGCAAATTTCTGTTGTGATTTCTAACCACGATACGAAATTTACGCGTGAGATTTATAAAGGGGCAAAATTTAAACGCGTTAAAGTACAGCGCTCAATTAGCCAATCTTCAGAAAAACGAGTTAAAGTAAAAGAATTAATCGCCATCTTTAAAGGTTAGTTTAGCAGGTTAGTTCGGGATTGATTTTAATCTCAAAGCCTTTTACTTCGGGATAAGTCGGTTGAATTGCAGTGAGTAATTCGCTTTGTCGAAATAAAATCCCTTGGCGAACGACCGCACTTTTGACTTCGATAAAAAGTTTCCCATCTGTGATGGAGCCTAAACGAAAAAGTCCTTTAAATTCTTGAGGAAAAAGGCGGCTGATGTTTTGGTTCAGTTCATTTAACATTAACCCTTTCTGCATGATTTTGGCAAATTGAGATCCTTCCAGCACATCAATAATATTCATGGCTTTTTGATAACGCTCATGCTTGTTTTCCACAAAAATACCCCAATAATGACTTTACGTTGAATTTCCGATACAATACACACAAATTTTGTCAGAGACAATAAGATGATGAAATCAAACAAAGGTAAAACAAATTTCTGGTCGCAGTTGCTGTTAAGCATGATTGCGATTTTTGCTTTACCTGTTGCTCAGGGATTGGAGGCGCCGCCTTCATCAAATATGAGTGGCGAAAATTACCAAACATCATCTGAACAACATATGTTGATTGCAGTGCGTGAAATTCGTCAAGCATTGCAGGTTCAACCTCAGCCAACAAATCACAAAACCCATTCCAATCAAAAACACGAAAAAATTCAACCGCACTTTATCGCGGCAGAGTTTCCTGTTTTTGCTCCTATTCGCGCCGGTCCAGCTATCATTTAATTTTCCTTTATCTTTGAACGAGCCGATTTTTTAATCGGATGATCCTTTTTATTTTTTATTTGAAAGAGAAATTATGAGTTTTTTAACAAAAATTTTTGGCAGCCGTAACGAACGTATTTTACGCAGATTAAGAAAACAAGTTGCGAAAATCAACAAAATGGAGCCGGCTTTTGAAGCATTAAGTGATGATGAATTAAGAGCAAAAAC
>CABSXY010000179.1 GCA_902481695.1 uncultured Haemophilus sp.
AGATATTAATGCGGGCGCGATGTTTATGTCTGTATTACAAATGGTATTATTCCCAATTTTCTTAGGTTTAGTCGTTCATGCACTCTTCAAAAAACAAGTTGAGCAAGCAAGCCAAACTATGCCATTAGTCTCTGTTATCTCTATCGTCTTAATCTTGGCTGCGGTAGTAGCAGTAAGTAAAGATAAAATCGTAGAATCAGGCCTATTAATTTTCAGCGTGGTAGTTTTACATAACTGCTTAGGCTATTTAATTGGTTACTTTGCAGCGAAGTTATTTAAACTTAATACAGCGGATAGTAAAGCGGTGGCAATTGAAGTGGGTATGCAAAACTCAGGTTTAGGTGCTGCACTGGCAGCTGCTCATTTCAACCCCATTGCCGCGGTACCAAGTGCTTTATTTAGTTTCTGGCACAATGTATCGGGTCCAATTTTGGCAAATATTTTCTCTAATATCAAAAATGAAAAATAAGCTCATTGGATAAAAAAATAAGGGCGGAAATTACATTCCGCCCTTTTTTATACTTCACGTATTACTTCACTGAACCGCAATTTAAACAATATAAATACTGTCCTTTTGGATCGTTAAATTTGGTTAACACATTCAGTTGTTTTTTCACTTGATGCACTTCCTGTGGCAATCCCAACCAATTTGTCAGTAACGCTTGACCTTTTTGTTTAAGCTTGCGATCTAATTTCGCTAAGAAGCTATTATCTTCATCAACCAACCATTGCACACTAAAATTATCCATATATTTATCCGGATGTTGATTGACTAGCGCGACTACTTTATCAATGGCTACATCAATATCACCTAATTCGTCCACTAAGCCGTTTTTCTGTGCATCTTGTCCTAACCAAACTTGGCCCTGAGCAATTTTATCCACTTTGTCTTTTGATAATTGACGCCCACGGCTTACCACATCTAAGAAACGCTCATAACCATTTTCGATACTAAGTTGATAAATATCCTGTGTATTTTTACCCAATGGACTTAATGCTGACGTTTCCGCGAGATCCGTTGTCGCTATGCCATCAGTACTTATTCCCATTTTTTTGATTGTATTTTCAAAGGTTGGGAATAATGCAAAAATCCCGATTGAACCCGTAATCGTATTTTTATCTGCCACGATATAGTCGGCAGTTGAAGAAATCCAATAACCACCAGAGGCTGCCATGCCCCCCATGGATACCACAACAGGTTTGCCTGCTTTTTGAAGATTTTCAGTTTCCTGGCGAATAATTTCAGAGGCAAATGCACTGCCGCCCGGTGAATTAACACGGAGAACAACCGCCTTTACTTTCTCGTTATTGTAGGCTTGTCTCAATAACTTCGCGATGGTATCGCCACCAGCTGATTCCTCATCACTTTCCCCATCAATAATTGTCCCTTCGACATTCACTACCGCAACAATATTTTTTTCATTTGGATCAACAGAGAAACGATCGCCTAAATCAGATAAATAATCTTCAAAATCCACTAATTTGGCTTTGCCTTCTTCACCTTGACCAAAAAGTGCGGTCAATTTTTTATCTAAATCCAATCTTGTCGCAAACTGTGTCACCAACTGACGTTTTTTCACATAAGCCGTTTCATCACCTTTTAATGCTTTTAAATCACTAATATATTTTTGTGCATTCGGTAATACGTCATTGGCGGTAATATGGCGATTAACCATTAATGTTTGCATATAGTTTTGCCACATGCCCCCAAGCCATTTTTGCATATTCGCTTTTGCTTCTGGTGACATATCATCACGCAAGAAAGGTTCTACCGCGGACTTATAAGTCCCTACACGGAAAATATGTGGTGTAATTTCAAGTTTTTCGAGCATGGATTTAAAGTAAAGATTTTCCTGACGCAAACCTTGAATGCCGACTTGCCCAATTGGATTGAGATAAATTTCATCCGCAAAACTCGCAAGGAAATATTGTGATTGGGTGTAATTGTCAGCATAAGCAATAACCGGCTTTTCTGACTCCTTGAAACTTTGAATCGCTTTTCCTACATACTCTAATGATGGAAGATCGCCCCCTTCAAAGTCATTTAGATTCAATACTAAACCACGAATGCGTTCATCATCTTTTGCAGATAAAATGCTTTGCACCACATCAAAAGTGGAGTATTTATAAGAGACTTTTTCATTATTTAAACGTTGGAATTCCTGTAATCCACAAGATATCCCGTTAAATTTAAATATAATGCACCTTGATCACCTGATAAGACTTGGCTTTTCTTACCATCCCCAAAAAGGCCGACAAGAAAAATCAACGCTAAAACAAATAATAAAAACACAAAATTCATCACAAGATTTCGGATAAAATTGAGCGCTTTACAACAAAATTTCAATACACTTAAGATGTTATTCATGCGAAATTAAACCTTTAAAATAGAAATAAAAATTGTGCGTAGCCTATCATAAAGTCCCATGAAAAACTATGCTATAATCAACCGCACTTAATTAGAAGAAGGAAAATACTATGGATGCATTAACTCTTTTAACACAACGTAAATCCAATAAAAAATTAACGGCACCAGCCCCTAGCCAAGTACAATTAGAACAAATGTTTCAAGCCGCTTTACATGCACCTGATCATGGTAAGCTTGAGCCTTATCATTTCGTGGTAATTCAAGGCACAGGTTTAAGTAAATTGGAAAGCTTGCTCAAAGCTGCAGTAGCTGAATTTGAGTTAGGTGAAGAGCGATTAAAAAAAGCAGAGAATTTTGCACGCCGTGCACCGATGGTCATTGCGGTAATTGCTAAAATTAATCATGAAGTGAAAAAAGTACCAGGTTGGGAACAAATGCTTACTGCAGGTGCAGCAACTTATGCGATTCAACTTGCGGGCAACGCACTGGGTTTTGAAAGTTTTTGGGCAACTGGTCCTCTCGTTGAAGGGCGTGAATTACGTGAAACGTTTGGTTGCGACAAAAATGATAAGATCGTTGCCTTATTACAAATTGGTACGGCCGCTGAAAAATTAGAAAGAGACTGTAAACCAAAAGATTTATCACGTTTCGTGACCCATCTATAACGATCAAAAAAGGCGGAGATTTCCGCCTTTTCTATTGTTCTTATTCAAACTCGCCTTCTAATCCACTTCGGATTTTATTTTCAAACGCTGTATAGTCCACTAAAAACGCATCGTGACCATAATCTGATGGGAATTCATAAAATCTTAAATCTACGCCGGCTTGCTCTAAAAGCTGTTTACTTTTATGCAAATCAATGGATTTAAATAGTTGATCTGTCGTCACTGAAACTAATGTATAACAGGCTTTAATTCGAGATAAGGCTTCTTTTACGTCTGTATACCCTACACTTGGATCATACAGATCGAGCGCACGCAATAAATGCAAATAGGTGTTGGTATCAAAACGCTCTAAAAATTTTTTACCTTGATAACTCAAATAGGATTCCACTTGAAAGTGATCTCCCCAAAATTGTCCTTCAGATTTAGTCGCTCGCCCAAATGCCTTGGCTAACTGCACATCGGTCCGATAGGTCAACATTCCCAACATACGAGCAATGGAAAGCCCTTGATTAGGCGGTGTCCCCTCATAATAATCACCATTATTAAAATTCGGATCATTAATGACAGCCTGACGCATCACATGATTAAACCCAATAGCTTCTGCACTAAAGAAAATTGAAGAGCAAAGATTCACAATATTATCCATAAAATCCGGATAATCAATTGCCCATTGTGTAGCTTGCATACCGCCAAAAGAGCCGCCCACTATCGCTTTTAGATGTGTTATACCGAGATAGTCAAGTAACGCTTTTTGTACTTTGATAATATCTTGAACAATAATATTGGGGAACTGACTACCATAAGGTTTTCCCGTAGTGGGATTAATTGAGCTTGGTCCCGTTGTTCCTTTACAACCGCCTAATACATTTGAACAAATGAAAAAATATTTAGATGTGTCAAATGCGAG
>CABSXY010000180.1 GCA_902481695.1 uncultured Haemophilus sp.
AAAAAAAACGCCTATTTGTGGGGAAATAGGCGTGAAGTTGGAGTGATTATCTGTTTGTTTTTGGAATGGCTAGATGATAACTATTCTCAAATACGTTGTCAACAATAAAATGCGAATAATTCTCAATTATTTTTTTTAATCGATGTAAGGCACACTTTCTGTGAGAGAAAGTGCGGTCGGAATGCCATCTGAAATTTCAAATTTTCCCGCATAAGCATAAGCTTCAACGCCTTGAGATTTGGCGTCTTTTAAAAGTTGATCATATTCAGGATCCACAAACTCAGCGATTTTAAAACGATCGAAGCCATCATGTAATCCGGCAAAGAGAACAACCGCGCGATGTCCTTGTTTTTTCATGGCTAAAAGCTCACGAACATGTTTTTGTCCACGAGTAGTTACCGCATCGGGAAACATCCCTAATGTGCCTTTTACAAAGGTGATGGATTTCACTTCAACATAACAATCGGGCAAGCCTTCACCTTTAAGCAAGAAGTCGATACGGCTGTTTTCTTCACCATATTTCACTTCAGGATAAATTTCATCATACATAGCGAGTTCTTTGATTTGTTTATTTTGCAAGGCTTCAAAGACTAACTGATTGGATCTGTGAGTATTAATGCAAACAAGTTGGCCATTTGCTAATTGCGTTAATTCCCAACTGTGTGGATATTTGCGAGTTTGGCTATCAGAATGAGAGTACCAAACGGTATCACCTTTTTCACCACAGCCAGTCATTGCACCAGTATTTGCACAATGAATCGTGATCACTTCGCCATTTGGTAATTCAATATCAGTCAAAAAGCGTTTATAGCGACGAATTAATTTTGCGGGTTGTAGGGTAGGGAGTTGCATAGCTTATTCCTTGTTAAAAGAAAGTGCGGTCAAATTTAATGATGAAATTGACCGCACTTTGTCTTTATGAATATTTAGTAAATAGTAAATGATTATTCAATTGCATATTCAATGGTGACGACTAAGCGTGCTTTTTTCTCAATCGTGCTTGTGTCGTAGCTACCAGTGTAATCGCTAGAATCATCTGCATCAGGATTGGGTGCTTGAATGTAGAATGGCCCTTGTGAAGCGGATTTTAATACGCCAACTTTTACATTACTGGTTTTCGCGAACTCTTCAGCGCGAACATGTGCATCTTGTGTTGCTTTTGAAATTAATTCACGTTTAATTTGTTCAAGATTTTCTAAGTAGTAATTTGGATCACCAAAACTAATATCTTGGTTGTTAGCTACTAATTGGTGAATATTGGTGAGGGCTTTTTGTAACTTAGTCAATTCTTTAGTTGAAATTCGGATTGATCTTGATGCATCAAAGCCATTCTCTCTACTTTTGGTTTCACCTTTTTCATTCTCATAATAGTCAGTATGAGTAGATACATCTAATTCTGTGATTTCTCGATTTTCATCAGTGAAACCTTGTGCTTTAAGGAAACGAACGGCTTCATTTAAGTTTTTCTGATTCGCTGCCATTGCGTCATTATAAGTCGCGCCCCAACCTGTTACGCGGATAACCCATGTCCCTTGTGTTGAGGTGTAATGACTTTCTGCCAAGCCTTTAACTGAAATAGAACCAGTCTGGCGTAAATTTTTAAATTGATTACCTAAGATAAAGGCTGATGCCATCAATCCGACGGCAAGAATGATGCCAAAAATAGCGAGATAAGATTTTTTGCTGTTCATATAATGTCCATGATGTGGAATAAAAGAGTAGTTATTATAATCTAAATTTTAGAGATGTGGATATAAACAATATCTTGATAAGATTAATTTTATGAAAGTTAATGATTCGCTCTAGGTTATTAATGTAGTATATGCTTTTAGATTGTTATAAAGGTATAAGAGGTAAGTTTCATTGAGTTGAAACTTCAAATAATTTTTGGTCATTTTAGCAGTATGGAAAGGTGTATTATGAAAATCAAGGTGATTTTATTGGGTGTGATGGGGTTGTTGCTATCACACATTGTGCTAGCTAATCATGAAATTAAATTTGATGATATTTGGAATTTTAAGATTTCCGTTACTGAAATGAAAGGGAATAGAAAAATTCACTTAACTGGTTTGTTAGGAAATAGTGCGATGGGCATATCAGATAGTAAAATAACAATTCATAATGATGAATTAAATATTATTTTGTTTGAGGAGTTAGCACAAGGTGAGTATTCAGGTAATTTGAATAAAGAAATTATCATTGAGAAACCTATTAATAAAATTACTTTTGGTTCTAATAATAAAATCGTATGGCAAGATTAAGCTCGTTTCTCACTTTTGCACCATTATGAAAAATGATGGAATAGTGGGCTACTTTTGACTTTTTTACTCCACAAAGAAAACTTATGTTTAACGACGAAAAAAGAATAAAGTATATATAATTATGAATGAATTAATTGATATTTACATAAATAATGGATTCAGCTTGTTTAAGCAGGGAGAAAGTACAGTTATCATCTCCACAAAATTATCAATGAGAGTTTTAGATATTCTGGAAGGTTTAAATGTTCTTGTTCTAGGTGGTGATATATATCGAAAATCAGGTGATGATTTTGAACATACATATGATAATTGGTATTACGCCGGTAATGTCCATAGTGAAAGTCTTGAGGTTGCTAGACAATATTTAGATAATCTAAAAGAGCAAGAATTATATGTATCTTTTGTTTTTAAATAGATTTGATATAAAAGTGTGGCGTTTTCTCAATATATTTAATTAATGTTGCGATCATAATTAATACTAAATAATAGTTTTCAATTTTTTATTTTACTAAGATCTAATTATGAACGGTATCACTTTAAGTATCTTTTCCAATTGAAGGCTCATTTACCTTGAAGTCAGTTCTCTAAAAAAGAGCGGTTAAATTAACCGCTCTTTTTTATTTTATTGCACTAATAAGTAGAAGTTGTTTTTACCACGTAAGATATTGAGTGCAACGGCAGATGGTTTTTCATCTAGCGCTTTGCGTAAGTCTTGCGTACTTTCAATTGGCTGACGGTTGATGCCGATGATGATATCACCCGATTTTAAACCGCGTTGTGCCGCCATTGAATTTGGCTGTACTTTACTAATTTCTACACCTTTAACACCTTTTGCATCGTAGTTGTTTAAGGTTGCACCATCTAATGCAGGAAGTTCTGTTTTACTTGCCGTTTGAGAGCCATCGTCTGCTTGTAAAGTCACTTTTACGTTGTCAGTTTTGCCATCACGTAAGTAAGTGAGTTCAATTTCTTTACCCGCACCAGAAGTTGCGATTTTTGCACGCATTTCGGCAAAGCTTGAGATTTTTTGACCATTCATTGCGGTAATTACATCACCTGCTTTCAAGCCGGCTTTTTCTGCAGCAGAATTTGGAATGACTTCACTCACAAATGCACCTTGTTGAGCACTAACATTAAAGGCTTTCGCTAAATCCGCATTTAATTCGCCACCTTTAATACCGAGTAAACCACGGCGTACTTCACCAAATTCTAAGATTTGTTGCACGAGATTATTTGCTTGGTTGCTTGGAATTGCAAAGGCAATCCCTGCATTACCGCCACTTGGAGAAATAATAGCCGTATTAATACCAATTAATTCACCTTGTAAATTTAATAATGCGCCACCAGAGTTACCACGGTTTACCGCCGCATCCGTTTGGATATAGTTTTCATATGCACCGCTATCTGAACCAGTAGAGCGGCCTAGCGCTGAAACAATACCCGAAGTGACGGTTTGACCTAAACCGAATGGATTACCGATAGCAACGGTAAAATCACCGACACGTAATTTATCGGAGTCGGCTATTTTGATTGCGGTGAGGTTTGTTGGTTTTTCGATTTGTACTAAAGCGATATCAGATTGTTCATCTTTTCCAACGAGTTTTGACTTGAACTCACGTCCGTCTTGCAATTTTACGGTGATTTTATCCGCACCATCTACCACGTGATTGTTAG
>CABSXY010000181.1 GCA_902481695.1 uncultured Haemophilus sp.
GCTAACCAATTTTGTTTCGTTATTTGCATAGATAAGAACCAACATTCTGGTTATGTAAAACTAAAAAACCGCACTAACAAAGTGCGGTTTCATTTTAGTCTATTTTTATGGATTATAAAACATCAACGCAGTTTAAGTCTTCGAAAGATTGTTCTAAGCGTTTAGACATTGATTCTTCCATTTTACGTAACCAAACACGTGGGTCGTAGTATTTTTTGTTTGGTGCATCAGGACCTTCAGGGTTACCTAATTGACCTTGAAGATAAGCTTCATTTGCTTTATAGAAGTTTAAGATACCATTCCATGCAGCCCATTGAGTATCAGTATCGATATTCATTTTGATTGCACCATAGCTAATTGCTTCGCGGATCTCTTCGCGGCTAGAACCTGAACCACCGTGGAAGACGAAATTGATTGGTTTAGCAGGAAGATTGCGTTCTTTTGCCACGAACTCTTGTGATGCACCTAAAATAGATGGTTTTAATTTTACGTTACCTGGTTTGTAAACACCGTGTACGTTACCGAATGCTGCTGCAACGGTAAAGTTAGGGCTTACAGGATGTAATTGGTCGTAAACATAAAGTACATCAGATGGTTGAGTATATAAACGAGATTCATCTACATCAGAGTTATCTACGCCATCTTCTTCACCACCGGTAATACCGATTTCGATTTCAAGGGTCATACCTAATTTGTCCATGCGAGCAAGATATTCACGGCAGATTGCCATGTTTTCTTCCATTGGCTCTTCAGATAAGTCAAGCATGTGAGAAGAGAATAATGGACGGCCCGTTTCTGCAAAGTGTTTTTCACCCGCTTCAAGTAAGCCATCGATCCATGGAAGCAATTTTTTCGCTGCGTGGTCGGTATGAAGAATAACGGGCACACCGTATTCTTTGGCTAAAGTATGAACGTGTTTCGCACCCGCGATCGCACCTAAAACGTCTGGACGAGCACCGCTTGTTGGTTTGATACCTTTACCTGCGTAGAAAGCTGCACCACCGTTTGAGAATTGGATAATTACTGGTGCTTTCACACGGGCAGCGGTTTCCAATACAGTGTTTACGGAGTCTGAACCCACGCAGTTTACTGCAGGGATCGCGAAGTTGTTTGCTTTGGCATAAGCAAAGATTTTTTGTACATCTTCACCTGTTACTACGCCAGGTTTTACGATATCTAATAATTTAGCCATAGTTGTGTTTCCTTTTGTTTTGGAGGACAAATCCCTCCGTTTGAAGAATCAATATTTATCCCCTCTGTGCAGAGGGGATAGAAGCCATTTAATTAACCGTTCGCACGTTTTTCAAGAATTTCTACTGCTGGTAATACTTTACCTTCAACGAACTCTAAGAATGCACCACCACCGGTAGAGATGTAAGAGATTTTATCTGCAATACCGAATAAATCGATAGCTGCTAAAGTATCACCACCCCCTGCGATAGAGAATGCATCGCTGTTTGCAATCGCGTGCGAAATAATTTCAGTCCCTTTACGGAAGTTAGGGAATTCAAACACGCCAACTGGACCATTCCATAAAACGGTTTTTGCATTTTTGATGATTTCAGCTAATTGTTCTGCAGATTTATCACCGATATCGAAGATAGATTCATCATCTTTCACTTCGGTTACTAATTTTTCTGTTGCAGGAGCAGTTTCAGAGAATTCAGTACCAACACGTACATCAACTGGAACTGGAATATCAGTGCTTGCTGCTAATTCTTTTGCTACAGGGATTAAATCTGCTTCATATAACGATTTACCCACATTGTGGCCAGCTGCTGCGATGAAAGTGTTGGCAATACCACCACCTACGATAATTTGGTCAGCAATTTTTGAAAGAGAGTTTAATACTTCTAATTTAGTGGAAACTTTAGAACCGCCAACGATCGCAACCATCGGACGAGCAGGCTCTTTTAATGCTTTACCTAATGCATCTAATTCTGCTGCAAGTAATGGACCTGCACAAGCAACTGGTGCAAATTCCGCTACGCCGTAAGTTGATGCTTGTGCACGGTGAGCTGTACCGAATGCATCCATTACGAAGACATCGCAAAGTGCGGCATATTTTTTACCTAATTCAGGATCGTTTTTCTTCTCACCTTTGTTTACACGTACGTTTTCTAAAACAACGATTTCGCCTTCTTTAACATCCACACCGTTTAAGTAGTCTTGTACTAAACGCACATTGAAACCTGCGTCTTTTAAGTAATCAACAACCGGTTGTAAAGAGTCTTCAGGTTTGAATTCACCTTCAGTTGGACGACCTAAGTGAGAGGTAACCATCACTTTTGCGCCTTTCTCTAAAGCCAGTTTTAACGTCGGGATAGTCGCACGAATACGCGCATCAGATGTCACTTTGCCATCTTTTACCGGTACGTTTAAGTCCGCGCGAATAAATACACGTTTACCTTTTAAATCTAAGTCGGTCATTTTGATTACTGACATAAGCTTTCCTCTTGGGTTAGTTAAAATTAAACGGGGATATTATACCTAGATCTTACTAGGTTGTAACGATGTAGATCAAATAAAAAAGCGAATTATGCTTATTTAGGGCAATCGATTACTTGCCATTGACGATCATAGCAAATGAATAATTCATTATGGCTCGCGCCTAAATAAGCGCCTTTTAGTTGTGGATTATTCTGCTTCATCCATTGAAATAATTCTTTACGGCTTAATTGTTCGTTTGGCAAGAAGAGTGATTCAAATAATGCTTTCTCTTGTTTGAAATAAGCTTCCGCTGAATCAAAGGCGCAGCTACCGTGTTTTTCCCATTCGCCTTGCAATAATTTTGCGCCTGGCGAGATTGAAAGGTAAGGCTCGAGCGTTTCAATTGGAAGTGGTGCTAAATCACCCTTACAAAAACGTGGATGATCCGTAACAGAACGTGCATTTGCATTTTGTGGCCATAAGCCATGCACCACCCAGCCAAATTGATTTTTTGTACTACATTGATATTGCGCTGAATCAGGTAAATTATTGCCATATTGCGCACGTTGTTTTTCACAGAATGCAGGCGACCAAGATAAGGCCAACATATAGTAATCAACAGGGGCATTTTTATTTTGTCCAATGGCATCATCGCGCATGATGACATCATAATTTCCAAAATCGTTGGTATTTTTGACCGCACTTTGACTTTGCTGTTGTGTGGCTGTTGGGGCCGGTTTGGTGTCTTTTTTGTGTTCAGTGAAATATTGCCAAATACTAAATGCGGCAAGGGCAATAAGGGAAAGAGTGGAAACCTGTTTTTTCATAAAAATCCTGTTTAAATTTTGTCAATTTTGCTTTTGTCGGCTATAATTCGCCGCTTTCTAATATAAAGGAATGGTATGGCGTTACTGATCACAAACAAATGCACAAACTGCGATATGTGCCTCCCCGAATGCCCGAATGAAGCAATTTCAATCGGCGAGGAGATCTATGTGATCGATCCTGTACTTTGTACGGAATGTGTTGGTCATTATGACACGCCAACTTGCCAAAAAGTTTGCCCGATTACAAACTGCATCAAGCCAGATCCTGATCATCAAGAAAGCGAAGAGCAGCTTTGGGAACGTTTTGTGATGATTCACCATTCGGATAAGTTGTAGAATTTACCTGATCTTTTTCTTTTCGTCCAATGACTATGAATAAAACAAAGTTAATTAAAATCGCCATCATTCTGATTTATTTGTTCAGTCCCATTGATATTTTGCCTGAAGCGGTGCTTGGTCCATTGGGTTTAGTAGATGATGCGGCAGCCATTGCCTTATTGATTCGAATTTTATTGAAAAAATAAAAACTTGAATAAAATCAACCGCACTTTGCTTTTCTCATTCTTGCAAAATTCCTTTAATTTCTCTAAACTACGCGTCGGAAAATTTCTTTCCTCATCATTTCACTTTAAACGCTACCCGTGAGTAGCAAAAGGGACCTCAATCAT
>CABSXY010000182.1 GCA_902481695.1 uncultured Haemophilus sp.
TGGACATATCCGTATCCCGGAGGCAGAGCAGATGTCGGACGAACTTGCAGCATATATTACATCACTCGGAGATGAAACGTTTATTTAACCCAGAAGCAATATGAATAGTTGATGTATCAACTGAAATAAGTAGAGCACAGTTTCTAATCAACTCAATGGTATGATAGATCGTTGTGTGAGGATTTGGATAAACAAATACATCATTAAATTGATTAGTAATTCTACTTAAATGCTCATAAGTATTAGGCGTTGCAAGTAAGACTAGCTGATGTTTATGAGAGTTTCTAATATATGTTAAATAATCTACAATGTGAGTCTCATCAAATTTTCTATTTTTGCCATTTCCATAGAAGTTAATGGCAATAAAGTTATTTAACTTGTTGTCCGTAATAAACTGAAGAATTTCTTCTTTAATTAAGTCATCTTGCGGAACGTCATAGCGATCATCACTTAGACTAATATTTGACAGAGCTAAAGCTCCTTTGTAAATTTCTGAAAAATGGCCGTCTTTGGTAATATTTATATTAAAAATATTATAATCTGCTTTTCTATAGCCGATATAATTTCGGGCATTGATTATTCTCAATAGCAATAAGTCTCGGTTTCTAAGCACGATGGTAGGGTCAATGACAACATCGTATCTTTCTTTTCGAATAAACAGTGCCGTCTTGATGTAGTCTCGAATGTTTCTTTTCTTTACAAGATAAATCTCATCAATGTTATGGTTTCTTTGAAACAGATAAGCGTTCTGTTTCGTGCAGATGACACCAATTTTTATCAAAGGGTTAAATTTCTTTATTTCCCGAAAAACAAAAGAACTCACGATATAGTCGCCAATTTTCCCATCTTGTCGCAAAAATAAGAAACTATTAGGATGTTCTAAACTTTGGGGATTGTTGGATCTTGAGGATTTATCAAGTATCCATTTCCCTATTTTTAATCTTAGGGCCTTTAGCTTATTCATATCGATGCTCAATTTTGTCTATTTCTGAATCACTGTTTAATCCTCTAAATACACATGGTGGTTCAATGCCATAGGCATCAACGCGTGTTTTTTGGATTAATCCCGTCAGATAATCAGCAGGCAGTCTTATTGGATAAGCGTAGTTAAGTAATTTTTTAGCGCCCGATAGTGTAATTAAATAAGCGGTTGCATAGATAATACATCTTTTTGAATTTTTTGAAGGTGCCTTGTAATGTGCAAGTCTATATCCTTCCATAATCCGTTTTTTAAAGAAATGGGATTTAACCTTTCCGTGATCAAAAAAGATCAACTCATGATTTTTATTAATTTTATTGAGCGTATCTTCAACAATTTCCGTGAAGTGCTGTGAAACGATCGCATCATCTTCAAGAATAATGGCACTTTCAATATTGTTTTCTACCATGTGCTCATAAACTTTAATATGGCTTATTGCACAGCCAATTTCACCGAGCGTTAAGGGCTTAGGTGATAAATAATGTTTCGGATAGAAATCATAATCGACAGATTCTAATACGGAAGCAGGAAGTTTTTTCCCATCTGTTGCATCAAAAAAAGTAAAGTTCAACCCCAAACCAGAAAGGCGTTTAGCAATATTTTCTCTTCTTGTTGAATTTTTTAAACTAATTACAATTATTTTAGGTATAGCCATAAATAACCCTTGGGTTGAAGTCATTGGTTTACATACAAATTGACGAAAATCTGAGTAAAGTTTGCTTTAGCTTTTTAGATAGGGGGGCCACCTTGGGAAAGGTGATACCGCATAAGGCTACATCTTATTGGTCTCATATGCTAAATTAAATTCTTTACCTAATCGATTTTAGTGGAACATTATAATCGAATTATTAAAAAAATAATGTGCATTTCAACAAAATACCATTTTAATCTTTCGTCTAACATTAAAAACGGCTATAATTCGCCCGTTTTTCATTTATAGCCGCAAAAAGTGCGGTCAAAAAATCATTATTTTAGAGGATAAAATGGCAAAAGAAGATTGCATTGAAATGCAAGGCACAATTTTGGAAACCTTACCAAATACCATGTTCCGTGTTGAGTTAGAAAATGGTCATGTAGTGACTGCTCATATTTCTGGCAAAATGCGTAAAAACTATATTCGTATCTTAACAGGCGATAAAGTAACTGTAGAAATGACGCCTTATGACTTAAGCAAAGGTCGTATCATTTTCCGTAGCCGTTAATTTAGAAATAAAAGAAAAGCCGATATGTTGATATCGGCTTTTTTTGTTTGAAAAGCGTACAAATTATTTGAAGTCTGGAAAAAAATCTGTATAATCAGCGCCCTTAGCCACGTTCATTTTTTCGTTCCTTGCCTTTGCAGATTGGTGGCTAATCTACGTCAAAGGCTGATTAACCCGTAAGGAGCAGTAATGCGTCACTACGAAATCGTGTTTATGGTTCATCCGGACCAAAGCGAGCAAGTACCAGGTATGATCGAACGTTACACAGGTTCTGTTAAAGAAGCTGGTGGTCAAGTTCATCGCCTAGAAGATTGGGGTCGTCGTCAATTAGCGTACCCAATTAACAAATTACACAAAGCACACTATGTGCTTATGAATGTAGAAGCGCCTCAACAAGTCATCGACGAGCTAGAAACGACTTTCCGTTATAACGATGCTGTATTACGCAGTCTTGTTATCCATACTAAGCACGCCGTAACCGAAGCGTCCCCAATGAAAGCGGCTAAAGAAGAACGTAAACCTTTAGCTGAAGTTGAAAACAACGATTTTGAGGATGCTGAAGAGTAATTCAAAACTTGATAATCGCTTCTCGTTAATCGGCACAGTGTGTCAATTACCTAAACGAAGCAAAAGCCCTAACGGGATTGCGCATTGCCAGTTTTGGCTGGAACATCGTTCCGAACAAGTCGAAAGTGGTTTATCACGCCAAGCGTGGTTAAAGATGCCAGTTCAAGTCAGTGGCAATCAGTTAATAGAAAAAACTCAAAGCATTACGGTCGGCAGTAAACTTCTTGTGGTGGGGTTTATTACTTCACATAAAACCTCAAATGGTTTAACGCAGTTAGTATTGCATGCCGAGCAAATCGAATTTATAGATTAGGAGACAGCCAAATGGCACGTTATTTCCGTCGTCGTAAGTTCTGCCGTTTCACAGCGGAAAATGTTGTTGAAATCGATTACAAAGATATCGCTACATTAAAGAACTACATTTCTGAAAGCGGCAAAATTGTACCAAGCCGCATTACCGGTACTCGTGCGAAGTACCAACGCCAATTAGCACGCGCAATCAAACGCGCTCGTTATTTAGCGTTATTACCTTACTCTGATTCTCATCACAATTAAGAAGGAGTTAGGAAATGCAAGTAATTCTTTTAGATAAAATCGTTCACCTAGGTAACGTAGGTGATCAAGTTAATGTTAAATCTGGTTTCGCTCGTAACTTCTTAATCCCTCAAGGTAAAGCAGTTATGGCAACTAAAGCTAACATTGAACACTTTGAAGCACGTCGTGCAGAGTTAGAAGCAGCGGCAGCAGCAAGTTTAGCAGCAGCTCAAGCTCGTGCAGCACAAGTGACTGCATTAGGTTCTGTAACTATCGCATCTAAAGCAGGTGAGGAAGGTCGTTTATTCGGCGCAATCACTACTCGTGATGTAGCAGAAGCAGTAACCGCAGCAGGCGTTGAAATTGCGAAAAGCGAAGTTCGTTTACCAAACGGTCCAATCCGTACTCTTGGTGATCACGATGTTCGTTTCCAACTTCACGGCGAAGTATTTGCAACATTAGATGTTATCGTTGTTGCAGAATAATTATCAAAGTTTTTGATAAAAGAAAACCCGACGTTATGTCGGGTTTTTTGTTTTTAAGGATTAAGAAAATATTTTAGTGATTATTTTAGAATAAAAAAGTGAGGTCATTTTTAAAATAACTTTTACTTATCAATTTAGTATTTTTACATTACAACTCT
>CABSXY010000183.1 GCA_902481695.1 uncultured Haemophilus sp.
CTAATATTTAAGCTCTGATCTGCATCGTGCAATAAGCGATATTCTGCTGCTAAGCTTTTCTCAACAAGTTTCTTATTGCCTGCATTGTTGAAATAAGACGAGTTGAAATCTGTTTTTTGATAGTCAGTTAAGAAGCTTAAACCTTGTGTGAGACTGCCTTCACGATCGAAATTGACATCTAATTGATAGTTTGCGTTGAGTTTTTTCGCATCGTAAGCCGATGTGTAGCCAACGGTATCGCTGTCAGTTTTGAGATGGCTTACCCCAACTTTGTGTTTAAGCAATTCATCATCGTTACCTAAGAAACCACTTAATTTGAATAAGGTGTCACGTGTGCGAGTGTAGTGGCCTTTTTCATCTGTTGCACTGTTATCAAAGTGAGCCGTTTGGCTGCTGTGAGAGGTTAAGAAGTCGAAACCTTTTTGGTTATCGTCATAGCCGAAACGAAGAGAAGCGTTATCACGATGGAATTTATCGCGTTCGCTTGAGCCGCCTGTGCTGACTGCTGTGCCATCTTGGGCCGTGTAGTTAAAGCGGTTTTTGCTGAGTGCTGAAATACCTTTGGTGTGGTGACTGTCACCATGTAAAGCATAATAGAAATGGTTATTTGTGCCTGAAAGGGTTAATGAACCATCTACCGTACGATTAGAGCCTGTGCCAAAATCGTAATCGACGTTGAAGGTTTTGCCTTTTTCTAAGCCTTTCTTTGTGGTGATATAAATCACACCACCCATGGCGTCACTTCCCCAAAGGGCAGATTGCTCGCCGCGTAATACTTCAATACGGTCAATATTGCTTAATGCTAAGCCACCGAAATCAAAGCCATAACCAGAAACAGGGTTCACTTTCACGCCATCAATAATTACGGCAGTGTGGTTTGCATCTGCACCACGTAAGAATACATTAGTTAATGTACCACGACCACCCGACGCGCTAACAGCTAAACTCGGTACAGTTTTCAACACATCACTGACATAAGTTTCACCACGCTGTGCAAAATCTTTTTCGGTTAAAACGGTAACAGATGAAGCCGTTTGATGAAGGCTAGTTGGTGTGGCTGAGGCAGAATAGACGTTAATCACATCCAATTTCGCCACGTCTTCAGCGCTCGCTAATGCTGGAATCGCTAATAAAATCGCTGAAGTAATCACATTTTTTTTCATTGTAAAATCCCTAGGATAAAAGTCCGTATAAAAACGCTAGCAGTTTACACATTAGAGGCTTGGCAAGCAAACTTCTGGCGATGAAAATAACTCATCATCAAAATGAATGAAATTTAAGAGAAATAAAAAATTTAGGGATTTTTCTGACCGCACTTTTTCGCCTTTATCCGCCTTATAGTTTCAAGTATAATGCCTGTATTTTTCATCACATTGTTATTAAAAAAATTATGAGTACAAAATTCAACGTAAAAACATTCCAAGGCATGATTTTAGCCTTGCAAGAATATTGGGCAAATCAAGGCTGTACCGTTGTGCAACCCTTTGATATGGAAGTAGGCGCAGGTACTTCTCACCCAATGACTGCATTACGCGCATTAGGCCCAGAGCCAATGGCATTTGCTTATGTGCAACCTTCACGTCGTCCGACCGATGGTCGCTATGGCGAAAACCCAAACCGTTTACAACATTACTATCAATTCCAAGTGGTGATTAAACCGTCTCCAGATAACATTCAAGAACTCTATTTAGGTTCCCTTGAAATGCTCGGTTTTGATCCAACACAAAACGACATCCGTTTCGTGGAAGATAACTGGGAAAACCCAACTTTAGGTGCTTGGGGTTTAGGTTGGGAAGTATGGTTAAATGGTATGGAAGTCACCCAATTTACTTATTTCCAACAAGTAGGTGGCTTAGAATGTAAACCGGTAACAGGTGAAGTAACTTACGGTTTAGAGCGTTTAGCCATGTACATTCAAGGCGTAGATTCTGTGTATGACTTAGTTTGGTCTGATGGTCCACTTGGCAAAACCACTTACGGTGATGTATTCCACCAAAATGAAGTAGAGCAATCAACTTACAACTTTGAATATGCGGATACCGATTTCTTATTCTACTGCTTCGATCAATACGAAAAAGAAGCGAAAAGCTTATTAGAATTAGAACGTCCGTTACCATTACCGGCTTACGAGCGAATTTTAAAAGCTGCACACAGCTTCAACTTGTTAGATGCACGTAAAGCGATTTCGGTCACAGAACGTCAACGCTATATTTTACGCATTCGTGCATTAACCAAAGGTGTGGCTGAAGCGTATTATGCGAGCCGTGAAGCCTTAGGTTTCCCTGGTTGTAAAAAATAAAGCGAAAAACGACCGCACTTTAAGCATTAACCCAACGATATAAGGAGAAAATGATGAAAGATTTTCAATACCCAGACGATATCTACACGGAAGCAGAAACTGATCCGAATACACTCGCGAATTTAGGCCCATTGGCTAGATTAGCGGGTGTTTGGGAAGGTAAGCGTGGTGTGGATATCAACCCGAAAGCAGAAGGGCCAGAAAAAGATCCTTATATCGAACGTTACGAAGCTCATCCAACTGATGGTCAAACCAATGGTCCGCAACTCTATTATGGATTACGTTATCACACCCATATTGTACAACCAGGCGAAGTGGAAACCTTCCACGACCAAGTGGGTTATTGGTTATGGGAGCCTGAAACGGGTAATATTTTATTAACAGGCAGCATTCCACGTGGCCAAACGTTTATTGCGGTCGGTAATGCACCAGCGGATGCGAAAGAGTTTACGGTAAAAGCGGTACGCGGTTCATTAACAAACGGCATCATTTCGAATCCGTTTTTAGAACGTTCATTTACCACAGAAAGTTTTGAGATGACGGTGAAATTCCATGATGATGGCACTTGGTCATACGATCAAATCACAACCATGATTATCCCGAATTATGATGCACCATTTGAACATCGCGATCGTAACCGCTTAACTAAAATTGGTGAACCGAAATTGAATCCAACTGCGGCAGCAGAAAAAGAGGATGAATAATGAAACCTATTCTTTATTATGCGGCAGATTGCCCAGATACAGAGCCATTTGTTGCAGAGTTAAAACGCTTAGGCGTGGATTATGAGGCTGTGGAAGTATTATCTTCCATTCCAAACTTGAAACAATGGTTGCGCTTGCGTGATCGTCACGCCGCATTTGATGATGCCAAAGCGCAAGGTTATGCGGGCTTTCCGGCATTATTGTTAGATGATGATCGTGTTATTTTAGATGAATCCAAATTAAAAGAGATTTTCTAAAATGATGAAAAAAACCTTAGCCTTTGCTACTTCAGCGATGATTTTGACCGCTTGTAGTCATGCACAATCTCAAGGTGAAATGTTGTGTCTGGACAAAGGGAAATCAGATGCTCACGGTTGCTTTCAAAATTTAGGAGAGTCTTACTCTTATTTGAAAAAAGCTTGCGTGCAAGTGTTTGATGTGGCGGATATTAAGTTAGATGATCCTGCCAATAAAACTCAAGCGGTGTACGGCATTCTTTCGGAAGACAAGCAACAGGTTGAAGTGTTTGCGTCTGATTTACCTGAAAACACGATTTTAGAGGTGGTCAAAGGCGGCTATGTGTCCAAAGACGGCAAAGTGCGTTTAATGAAAACCAAGAAAAGTTGGAAAATTCGTAAGTAATGAAGAAAGTCAGTTTTTTGCAATTTTTATTTAGAATTGGTGATGATTATTTAATGTTTTTGCGAAATTTAACACCCGCTGTGTTGTTTTTATCACTCGCGTTATTTATGTATTCTGAGCTGAATTGGGCACATTGGGCGTGGAGTAATGTGCTCGTACTGTTTTTAAGTTTGGCTTCAGGATTTATTGCACTCAGCGTCATGGCAATAAATACTGTCGCTTTTGTACGCAAGATGCTGAAA
>CABSXY010000184.1 GCA_902481695.1 uncultured Haemophilus sp.
GATCTGATGAGAAGAACCCACTCTTTGCAATATTTGTTAGACATACTTTTGCCCATCTTGAACGATCTTTATATAGATCACGCACAGAACTTTGAGCTTGGCAATATGCTTCATAATCAGCCAAAACAAAATATTCATCATTTTTATTCATTAACTCTTCAAAAATAACCCGGAATTCTTCACGATTCTCATGGAATGTACCATCCATCAAGCTATCGATAATTCTCTTTAATCTTGGATTATTATTATAATAATCCCATGCCTTATAAGCACCACTCATTTGTAATTCTTTAACTTCATGATCTTTCATTCCAAAGATTACACAGTTTTCTTCACCAACTAATTCTGCAATTTCAACATTAGCCCCATCCATTGTGCCTAAGGTTAATGCACCATTGAGCATAAATTTCATATTACCTGTACCGGAAGCTTCTTTAGAAGCAAGTGAAATTTGTTCTGAAATATCGGTTGCTGGAATCAGTTTTTCTGCCACGCTCACATTATAGTTTTCCACCAAATGTACGTTTAAATACTTGTTCACTTTAGGATCATTATTGATTAACTCAGATAAACAAAGAATTAAGTGAATAATATCCTGTGCAATCACATAAGCAGGTGCAGCTTTTCCGCCAAAAATCACCGTAATTTTACGTTTTGGTAATTTACCTGCTTTAATTTCTAAGTATTTATGAATCACATAAAGCGCATTCATTTGTTGGCGTTTATATTCATGGAAACGCTTAATTTGCGTATCAATGATTGAATTTTCATCTAACTCAATACCTTTATTTTCTTTAAGGTACGCTTTTAATGCTAATTTATTTTCAAACTTAATTTTCGCTAATTGTTGATGAACCTTTTTATCATCTTTAAAGGCTAACAATTTTTCTAATTTGGTTGCATCATGCAAATACTCATCACCAATCAATTCTTTAATGTAAGCCGCTAATGCTTGGTTAGAAAACTCTAACCAACGACGGAAGGTAATGCCGTTTGTCTTATTATTGAATTTTTCAGGATATAACGCATAGAACGCTTTAAGCTCTGAATTTTTCAAAATCTCTGTATGTAACGCGGCAACACCATTCACAGAATTTGAAAAGTGAATATCCATGTGCGCCATATGCACACGTTTTTGTTTATCAATAATTTGTACGGCTGGATCTTTATATTCTGCACGCACTAATTTATCTAATTTCTTAATGATCACCACTAAATGCGGCACCACTTCATCTAGATAATCGAGCGGCCATTTTTCTAATGCTTCAGCCAAAATGGTATGGTTGGTATAGCCCACCATATTACGTACAATTTCAACCGCTTCAGCAAACTTAATTTTATGTTTTTCGGTTAATAAGCGAATTAATTCAGGAATCACCATTGAAGGATGTGTATCGTTGATCTGTACATACGCATAATCGGCTAAATCATGTAAGTTACTACCACGCGCAATCGCTTCATCAATTAATAATTGTGCCGCATTTGATACCATGAAGTATTGTTGATAAATACGCAGCAATTCCCCATTTTTATCTGAATCATCTGGGTAAAGGAATAAAGTCAGATTTTCTTCAATCGCGGTTTTATCAAACTCAATTCCATTTTTAATCAAGTTAGAATTTACTGATTGAATATCAAATAAATTGAGATAGTTTTTCGTTTCTTTCTTATAACCTAAAATATCAATGCGATCTAATTTAGAGGTTAACGTAAATTTCTTAAATGGCACCTCATAGCTAATATCGGTTGGAATTAGCCAAGAGCTATCTTCAATCCAGTCATTAGGTTCAGCATGTTGTTCATTCTTTTTAAAGACTTGTTTGAACAAACCATAATGATAATTTAAACCTACCCCCTCAGCATTTAAGCCAAGGGTAGACATTGAATCAATAAAACAAGAAGCCAAACGCCCTAAACCACCATTTCCTAAAGACGGTTCTGGCTCAATATCTTCAATATGGCTTAATGATTTACCCACACTTTCTAATTCTGTTTTGATATCTTGATACACACCAAGGTTAATCAGGTTATTAGAAAGTAATTTACCAATTAAAAACTCTGCTGAGATATAGTAAACCTTACGTTTACCTGTGTTTTTAGGTTTATCTGCTGAGAGTGTTTTTACGTAATTTAATAATTGAATATAAGTTTCTTTATCGCTTAATTGTTCAAGCGATTTATTGGTTTCGTTTTTTACAAAGGTACTAAATTTCATCATTATTTTTCCTGATTCGCACGTTGATATAACGTGGTCATTTTTGCTAAAAAGTCTCTTTTATCTTGCGTTAAATCTGATTGCTGCATTCTCCATTGCCAGTTTCCACCAATTGTTGAAGGCACGTTCATTCTTGAACTGGCTGGCAAATCTAAAACATCTTGCATTGTGGCTATCGCGGTATTGCTAACCGTTGCAAAAAGCTGACGAATCATTGCTTGGCAAATCGATTCATCCTCATGGCGATGCGTATAATCATTGATATATTGCTGCTGTTGTTCAGTCAGGCTGTTATACCAACCATTGGTCACATCGTTATCATGTGTACCGGTATAAACAATGGAATGCGGGATGCAATAATGCGGGCTATCTAAGCTTTCTCCGCTAACATCTTCAAAGCCAAATTGCAGAATCTTCATGCCAGGATAGTTACAGTCTGTAAGCAATTTTCTGGCTTTGTCATCAATATTACCTAAATCTTCGGCAATAATCGGTAAATCGCCTAGTTGCTCTTTAACGGCTTTAAATAAGTCATAACCTGGACCTGGCTGCCAGCTACCATCTTTAGCCACCTCTGCTTTTCCATCTACTTGCCAATAATCAGAGAAACCTTTGAAATGGTCGATACGTAGTACATCATAAATTTTGAAGCTTTCTTCAATGCGGTGAATCCACCAAGCGTAGCCTTGTTTTTTATGTTCTTCCCAAGCGTAAAGCGGATTGCCCCAAAGTTGTCCTGTTGCACTGAATTGATCCGCTGGAACCCCGGCAACAAAAAGCGGATTGCGTTCTTCATCTAATTGGAAGAGTTCTGGTTTTGTCCAAACCTCTACGCTATCTGCAGCCACGTAAATCGGCATATCACCGATGATCTGAATGCCTTTTTGATTTGCGTAATTTTTTAATTCAGTCCATTGTTTGAAGAAGAAATATTGCGTCACTTTAAAGTACTGAATTTGCTCCGCTAACATGGTGCGATATTTTTCCAATGCACTTGGATCTCGAGCCACAGCTTTTTTATCACCCCATTTTTGCAATGCTTGATTGCCAAAATGCTCTTTAATTGCCATAAACTCAGCAAAATCATCCAACCATAAACGATTGCTTTTCTCGAAGTGATTGAAATCAGCTTGGAGTGATTGATTCGCTAAAAAATTTTTCACGGCTATTTCTAAAATCGGACGGCGCGCATAGAAGACGCGCTCATAATCCACGCTAGTTGGATCATCACCAAAATTGACTGATGCATAATCAGCTTCTTTCAACAAGCCCATTTGGGTTAATAAATCAAAATCAATAAGATGAGTATTACCTGCAACCGCAGAGAAAGATTGATAAGGAGAATCACCATAACTGGTGGTAGTGAGTGGAAGAATTTGCCAATAAGTTTGTTTGGTTTCAACTAAAAAATCGACAAAATCATAAGCGGATTGCCCAAAACTACCAATCCCAAATGCATTTGGTAGTGAGGTAATGTGCATAAGAACACCACTTGAACGAGTAAGCATAATATCTCCTTTAGGACGTCATCATTTTTCGCTTATTCTAACCTAAACATATTTTAATGCAACAACATATACGTAAATTCCCGTAGGTAATAGTTGATATACCCGCTGTTATCCGCATTATAGACTTGTTCTTCTC
>CABSXY010000185.1 GCA_902481695.1 uncultured Haemophilus sp.
CCAGATTAAATTCCTAAAGTGCGGTCAATTTTGACCGCACTTTTTTAGTAAATAAAAAGGCGAACCTTATCTGTTCGCCTTTCTCATTTTTGTATTAATTAATCTCGTTTTCTCGCCAGTAGCCACCAAATAATCGCCATAAATAAGAGGCTTGGCATCAGTGCCCCTAAAAAAGCTGGTGCATTAAATACCACACTCATTTGTCCAAAAATTTCATTGACGACATAGAACAAGAAACCAAAACAAATCCCCGTTACGATTCTCGCTCCTGCAGTGACACTACGTAATGAACCAAAGATGAAAGATAACGCAAGCATCATCATTACACCTACAGAAAGGGGCTGTAAAATCTTACGCCAATAGGTTAATTCAAAACGGCGAGAATCCTGTCCTGTTTGTTTTAAGAAAGCAATATATTCATACAAACCGGAAATAGATAATGACGTTGGACGTAATGAAACTGCGCCTAATTTATCTGGCGTTAAGCTTGTTGCCCAATCTTCTGTTAAACGGTTTGTTGTGGTAATTTGTTCTTTTGATACCGCTGAATTATTCACTTGACGCAACTGCCATTGATTATTTTCAGCAGAATATTGTGCTTGATTTGCATGCTTCAAATGAGTGAGATTACGCTGTTCATCAAAGGTATAAATATAAATATCTTCTAATTGTGCATCATCGGTAATACGACGAACATACACGAAATTATTACCATCTTTTGCCCATACACCATTTTTTACCGAAAGCATTGAACCACCGGACAGAGCACGAGTACGCATATCACGGGCAAACTGTTCAGTTTGTGGAATCCCCCACTCACCAATAATCATGGTAAAAAGCACCAGTGGAAGTGCTGTTTTCATGACGGCTAATCCAATTTTAAAGCGAGAAAAACCTGCGGATTGCATGACCACTAATTCACTGCGGCTGGCCAAATTACCTAAAGCAATTAAGGCACCTAACAAAGCAGCCATCGGGAAAAAGGTTTCTACATCTTTTGGCATCGTTAAGCCTGTATAAGCTACCGCTTGCCAAATATCGTAAGAACCTTTCCCTACGCTACGGAATTGCTCTACAAATTTGATAATTGCCGAAAGGCCAACCAACGTAAATAGCGTGGCAAAAATTGCCCCTAAAATGCTTTTACCGATATAACGATCAAGAGTATTCATCAACATTGTTATTACCCTTTTCTGAATACACGACGGAATTTATGCATAGCAGTGCTATCCCAACTATTCAGCACAATCCCTAAAATTAAAAAGGCGATATTTACCAACGGCATTAACAAACCTGCATCAAGCTTATCAGCCCCCCCCGCAGATTTAAATGAGCTTTGTAATAAGAAGTAAATTAAATAAAGCAATAATGCTGGTAAGATTTTCGCGAAACGACCTTGGCGAGGATTCACTTTACTCATTGGTACAGCAATAAGCGCCATTAAAGGCACCGCTAAAATTAAGGTAATGCGCCAATGCAACTCTGCTTTTGCGGCTGCACTTTTATCTTTTAATAATTGCTCAAAAGATAATTCAGCGGCTTCATCACTTTCTGTGTTTGTCTCTTGATGGCCTAAATAGGCTTGGTAATCATCAAAATGTGTAATACGGAAATCAGGAAGCACGGATGTACCTTCTACACGCAAGGTATTTTGTAAGTTCAGTACTTGGTCGCCATTGGGTAACGCTTTTAATTCACCTTTTTCAGCTGTAACCACTGACGGTTTCGTTTGACCTTTGGCTTTCATTTGGAAAAGATAAACATCACTGATTTGATTACCGTTAATCTTATCAATGAATAAGACGAAATTATTGTTGCTTGTAGACATGAATTGACCAGAAGCCAATGCCCCCATTGTTGGGTTCGCTTTAGCATCTTCGACAATCGCCGCTTGTTTTTGAATGGCCCATGGAGAAAGCCATAAAGCGTTATAAGCAGCCAAGCCAGCTGTGAATAAAGAAAGAATTAACGCTACGCGAACAAGAATACGTTGGCCTACACCACAGGCACGCATTACTGTAATTTCACTTTCTGCATAGAGACGACCGAAAGTCAGCAAAATGGCGATAAACAAACATAATGGCAACATTAATTGCGCCATGGTTGGCATCCCTAATCCGAGTAAAGAGAATACAAGATCAGCTGGCACTTTACCATTTGCCGCTGAACCAAGTACGCGAACAAGTTGTTGACTGAAGAAAATTAAAAGCAAAATAAACAAAATCGCAATCTGGCTTTTAAAGACTTCTTTCGTTAAATATCGGGTTAATATCATTCTTTTTTTCTAACTAAAAAACACGGGAAACTGGCTAATTTAGATGGCGTATGATACCTTATTTTGACTGATTTAAATAGCAAATTAGCAACATAAGGAAATAACATGAAATATCAAGCAAACTCAACCGCACTTTCTCAATCAACCGATTGCCTTATCATCGGCATTTATGAGAACAACGAATTGACAAAAAGTTTCAATGAAATCGACCAAATCACAAAAGGTTACCTCAGTCAGTTAGCCCAAAGCCAAGATCTTTCAGGCAAAATTGGCCAAGCGACTCTGCTTCATTCGTTACCAAATCTTGCCGCTAAACGCGTGTTAGTCGCAGGTTGTGGCAAAAAAGGTGAAACGACTGAACGCCAATTTAAACAAATCATCCAACGTGTTACCCAAACATTAAAAGAATTAAATATTCAACAAGTGGTAAATAATTTAACGGATGTGGAAATCAAAGACCGCGATCTATTTTGGAATGTGCGTTTTACTGTTGAAACCATCGAACATAGCCTTTATCAATTTGATGAATTTAAAAGTAAAAAAGCGGATGCTATCTCACTTCAAGAAATCATTTTTAATATCGATGACGCACAAGCTAAGCAAGCCATCGCAGAAGCTCAAGCCATTGCAAATGGTGTAAAAGCTGCTCGTAATATCGCGAATATGCCACCTAATATTTGTACACCGGCTTATTTAGCAGAACAAGCTAAAAAATTAGCTGAAACATCAACCGCACTTTCCCTCGATGTGGTTGATGAAGAAGACATGACAAAACTTGGCATGAATGCGTATTTAGCCGTATCTCGCGGTTCACAAAACCCAGCTTATATGTCTATTTTACATTTCAACAATGCGCCTGATAAAAACGCAAAACCAATCGTGTTAGTGGGTAAAGGTTTAACCTTTGATGCGGGCGGAATTTCTTTAAAACCTGCCGCAGATATGGATGAAATGAAATACGATATGTGCGGTGCGGCTTCGGTATTCGGTACGATGAAAGCTATTGCTGAATTAAATCTGCCATTAAATGTCATTGGTGTATTAGCGGGTTGTGAAAACTTACCTGATAGCAATGCCTATCGTCCAGGTGATATTCTTACCACAATGAATGGTTTAACCGTAGAAGTATTAAATACTGACGCTGAAGGACGTTTAGTACTTTGTGATGCGCTCACCTATGTAGAACGTTTTGAACCGCAATATGTGATTGATGTCGCAACCCTAACAGGTGCTTGCGTGGTGGCGTTAGGCCAACATAACAGCGGCTTAGTTTCAACTGATGATGCCTTGGCTGAACAGTTATTACAAGCCGCACAGCAAACTACTGATAAAGCTTGGCGTTTACCGTTGAGTGAAGAATATCAAGAACAATTAAAATCCCCATTTGCTGATTTAGCCAATATTGGCGGTCGCTGGGGCGGAGCAATTACTGCGGGGGCATTCCTCTCTAACTTTACGAAAAAATATACTTGGGCGCATTTAGATATTGCTGGGACAGCTTGGCTTCAAGGTGACAATAAAGGTGCAACAGGTCGTCCAGTATCTTTATTAACACAATTCTTAAT
>CABSXY010000186.1 GCA_902481695.1 uncultured Haemophilus sp.
GATAAATCATCAAGACTTATCGGTGTATAACTGATATGTTGATAAAGTTCAGGATGACTTGGCTCCACGGTTGGTGTTTTTGCAGTGAGTGGTTTAGCTATCGGCTTATTAATTTGCGTATTATGTACTGGAGGCTGAAACACAACGCTATGGTTGAGGCTATCTAAAATATCTTTGACATTTTCCACCAACATCGCACCTTGCTTAATCAGTTTATGACAGCCTTGGCTGTATTCACTTTGAATATTCCCCGGCAAAGCAAAAATATCGCGGTTTTGTTCTAAGGCATAACGCGCTGTAATGAGTGATCCGCTTTTCTCTGTGGCTTCAATGACCAAAGTCCCCAATGAAAGTCCACTGATAATACGATTACGGCGAGGAAAATTTTCGGCAACCGGTGCCTGCGTAGGAATAAATTCAGAAACTAACGCCCCGTTATTTTCAATAATTTGCTCGGCTAATCGGCGATGTTTCGCTGGATAAATGTGCGCTAATCCGCTGCCTAATACGGCAATAGTTTGCCCTTGAATATCCACCACCGCTTGATGACTAAATCCATCGATACCCAATGCAAGCCCACTCGTGACCGTCAATCCGGCAAGAGAAAGCTCTGTCGCAAAATATTTTGCCCAATATTCCCCATAAGCGGAGCAATAACGACTTCCAACCATGGCGATTTGCTGTGCTGAAAGTGCGGTCAGATTACCTTTCACAAATAATAAGGGCGGAAAGCCACTAATTTGTTTGAGTAAAAAAGGATAGTCATCTGAAAAACAGTGAATTAAATGATGCCCTTCTTTTTCAGCCCAACTCAAAGCGGGTTCAATAAATTTCATTTCTGGCTGAAACCAACGACGAATCTGCAAAGCATTCCAGCCCATTTGTTGAAATGCCACTTCATCATAATTTAATAAGTCTTCTATATTCACATGGGCCAAAATTTGTTGAATCCGCACACTGCCCAATTTGGGCACTTGAGCTAATCGCAACAAAATCGACGTAAAATCGCTCATAATTCTCTCCTTTAAAAGGAAAATTATGGCGAGATTTGTCTCAAAAAATGAAAAGTTTGTCTTAATTCTGCGATTCAGATCGCAAAAAGAGAAAAAATTTTAGAAAAAATCGGCATACCAGAAACAAGGAATAAAACAGGACAAAAACAGCTTCTTAAAAGCCATTTTTAGAGATTAATTCCAAACAATGATTTATATTTAGAGAAATACACTTTTAAGATTATGTTGATATATTCATTTTGAATATAAATCACTGATAAATGATTTGACAGCAACATTTTTATCCGTAATATGGACAGCGTTTTACAGAATTTTTTACAGGATTATCTTTTTATGTACCAAGCTGTTTCTTTATCTCTCAACCTCCTGCTCTCACATTCTTTGTGCGGCTAAGTTGTGGATAAAAAACACCTTTATGTAAAAAATCTATTATCAACCCGCACTTTTAAGATTGCGGGTTTTTTCGTTTTAAAATCACGGTAAAAATGACCGCACTTTGAGTGATAAAAGAAGGAAAACATTATGACAGATCGCGTTATTATTTTTGATACTACCTTGCGTGATGGCGAACAAGCGTTAAAAGCAAGCTTAACCGTTAAAGAGAAATTACAGATTGCTTTAGCACTTGAACGTCTCGGCGTGGATGTGATGGAAGTCGGTTTCCCGGTTTCTTCTCAAGGCGATTTTGAATCTGTTCAAACCATTGCACGCCATATCAAAAATAGTCGTGTTGCGGCACTTTCCCGTGCAGTAATTAAAGATATTGATGCTGCAGCTGAAGCCTTAAAAGTGGCAGAAGCGTTTCGTATCCATACATTTATTGCAGTTTCAGCATTACACGTTGAAGCCAAATTAAAACGTACCTTTGACGATGTCGTTGAAATGGCTGTAGCTGCAGTAAAACATGCACGTAATTATACTGATGATGTGGAATTTTCTTGCGAAGATGCGGGCCGTACCGGTATCGACAATATTTGTCGTATTGTTGAAGCAGCAATTAATGCAGGTGCAACAACTGTAAACATTCCTGACACTGTTGGTTTCTGCTTACCTAATCAATTCGGCAATATTATTGCTGAAGTACGTAACCGCGTACCAAATATCGATAAAGCTGTGATTTCCGTACATTGTCACAATGACTTAGGTATGGCAACCGCTAACTCCTTAACCGCTGTACAAAATGGTGCACGTCAAATTGAATGTACTATCAACGGCATTGGTGAACGCGCAGGCAACACCTCTCTTGAAGAAGTGGTGATGGCAATGAAAGTTCGTCAAGAATTTATGGGCGTGGATACACGTATCAACACACAAGAAATCCACCGTGTCAGCCAAATGGTGAGCCAACTTTGTAATATGCCAATCCAACCGAATAAAGCGATTGTAGGTTCGAATGCTTTCGCACATTCATCCGGTATTCACCAAGATGGTATGTTAAAAAACCAAAATACCTACGAAATCATGTCACCAGAAACTATCGGCTTGAAGAAAGAGAAATTAAACTTAACCGCACGTTCTGGTCGCGCCGCGGTAAAAGGCCACATGGCTGATATGGGTTACACCGAACAAGATTACGATTTAGACAAATTGTATGAAGCCTTCTTAAAATTAGCAGACAAAAAAGGCCAAGTGTTTGATTATGACTTAGAAGCTTTAGCGTTCATTGATATGCAACAAGGGGATGAGGATCGTTTAGTGTTAGATAAACTTTCTGCACATTCCACTAAAGAATATCCAGCAACTGCGTTTGTTCAAGTGGAATTGGATGGTAAAAAATTAAGCACCTCTTCTATCGGTGGTAATGGTCCGGTTGATGCAGTTTACAATGCGATCTTGAATTTAACCGGCTTAGATATCAAAATGTCGCACTATAACTTAACTGCAAAAGGCGAAGGTGCTGAAGCCTTAGGTCAGGTGGATATCGTGGTTGAACACGAAGGCCGTAAATTCCACGGTGTTGGTTTAGCGACAGACATCGTTGAATCTTCCGCTCTTGCTTTAGTTCATGCAATTAATGCCATTTATCGTGCACATAAAGTCGCCGATATTAAAAGCCACAAACATCATTAATTGATTAAGTCCCCCTCTTTATAAAAGAGGGGAGAAAATTAACCGCACTTTGGTGTGACTGAAATAGGAAAAATAATATGCAATCATACAACATCGCTGTTCTACCGGGAGACGGTATTGGTCCAGAAGTGATGGCTGAAGCCATTAAAGTATTAAACAAAGTCCAAGAAAAATTCGGTTTTAAACTTAACTTCAATGAATTTTATGTAGGTGGTGCTGCAATTGATCATTGTGGTTGCCCATTACCGGCAGAAACCTTAAAAGGTTGTGATGAGGCTGATGCGATTTTGTTTGGCTCTGTAGGTGGTCCAAAATGGACAAATTTACCACCAGATCAACAACCAGAACGCGGTGCATTGTTGCCATTGCGTAAACATTTCAAATTATTCTGCAATCTTCGCCCAGCTACCCTTTATAAAGGCCTCGAAAAATTCTGCCCATTACGTGCAGATATTGCAGCGAAAGGCTTTGATATGGTGGTTGTGCGTGAATTAACGGGCGGGATTTATTTCGGTCAGCCTAAAGGCCGTGAAGGCGAAGGTGCTCAAACTAAAGCATTCGATACCGAAGTTTATTACAAATATGAAATCGAACGCATTGCGCGTGCGGCTTTTGATGCAGCAATGAAACGTCGTAAACACGTGACTTCTGTGGATAAAGCGAACGTACTACAAGCCTCAATCTTATGGCGTGAAACCGTGACTGAAGTGGCGAAAGACTACCCTGAAGTCACCTTAGATCACATTTATATCGA
>CABSXY010000187.1 GCA_902481695.1 uncultured Haemophilus sp.
CAATTTACGCGGCGCAATACCTTGCATCGCATCCGCAAACGCTTTGAGGTGCTCTGGCGTCGTACCACAACAACCACCGACAATGTTCACAAAGCCACTTTCAGCCCATTCTTTCAGATGTGCCGCCATCTCTTCTGCGCCCAAATCATAGCCACCAAAAGCATTTGGTAAGCCTGCATTTGGGTGAACAGACACATAGGTTTCGCTGATTTTAGATAGTTGTTCAACATATTGGCGAAGTTCTTTCGGGCCTAGCGCACAGTTCAAACCGAATGTCAGCGGTTTAGCGTGACGAAGCGAGTTGTAGAAGGCTTCAGTGGTTTGCCCAGAAAGCGTACGGCCGGAAGCATCGGTAATGGTGCCGGAAATCATAATCGGCAATTCCACACCTAATTCTTCAAATACGGTTTCAATGGCGAAAATGGCGGCTTTTGCATTTAACGTGTCGAAAATGGTTTCGATCATGATTAAATCTGCGCCACCTTCGATTAGGCCTTTAGTGGCTTCAGCGTAAGCATCCACCAATTCCATAAAGGTAATGTTACGGAAACCGGGATCATTTACATCAGGAGAAATAGAGGCGGTGCGGTTGGTTGGCCCTAATACACCTGCCACAAAGCGAGGTTTTTCTGGTGTGCTGTATTTATCTGCGGCTAAACGCGCTAGTTTTGCGCCTGCAAAATTCAGTTCGTAGGCAATAGACTGTAAGTCATAATCCGCTTGTGCAATGGTGGTAGAGCTGAAAGTATTGGTTTCAATAATATCGGCGCCCGCTTGTAAGTATTTTTCATGAATCGCAGAAATTAACAGCGGTTGGGTCAGGGTGAGCAAGTCATTATTGCCACGTAAATCAACAGCACTTTCTTTAAAACGCTCGCCTCTAAAATCAGCCTCGGTGAGTTTATATTTTTGGATCATCGTCCCCATTGCACCGTCTAAAATGAGGATGCGTTCAGCGAGGGATTTTTTCAGTAATTCGGTTTGATTATGTGACATAGACAGCTCTTTTTAAAATCAATCAATATTGAAGAGAATGATAGGTATAAGCACACAGAGTGTCAAATAAAAGGGGAGAAAGTGCGGTAAAAAAATGGAATGTTTTCAAAAAGAAAGGCGGACAAATTGTCCGCCGAATGGTTAGCAATATTTGCTGTCCGAGTAAAAAACAGATTAACGTAAAAATGCCGGAATATTTTTTTCGTATTCGCTGATGGCATCTTCGTGTTGTAACGTCAAACCGATGTTATCCAAGCCATTTAATAAACAATGACGGCGGAATTCATCCAGTTCAAAGTGATAGACTTTGTCGCCTACAGTGACGGTCATCGCTTCCAAATCCACATGGATTTGTTTGCCTTCATTTGCCCACACCCATTGGAAGATTTCTTCCACTTCCTCTTCGCTTAAACGAATCGGTAACATGTGGTTATTTAAGCTGTTGTTGTAGAAAATATCCGCAAAACTTGGTGCGATCATCACTTTGAAACCGTAATCGGCTAATGCCCAAGGTGCATGTTCACGAGACGAACCACAGCCAAGGTTTTTACGCGCTAATAAAATGGTCGCGCCTTGATATTGTGGATAGTTCAATACGAAATCTGGATTTGGCTTGGTGCCTTCTACATCCAAATAACGCCATTCATGGAATAAGTGTTTACCGAAACCTACGCGGGTAATGGCTTGTAAAAATTGTTTTGGAATAATCGCATCCGTGTCCACGTTTGCCGCATCCAATGGTACTACTAAGCCTGAAAGTTGTTTAAATCCTGCCATTTTCTGCTCCTTAGTTTAATGTGACATCACGAATATCAACGAATTTACCAAACATTCCCGCTGCCGCTGCCATCGCAGGACTCACCAAGTGAGTACGACCATTACGGCCTTGGCGACCTTCAAAGTTACGGTTTGATGTAGAGGCACAGCGTTCCCATTCGCCTAAGCGGTCATCGTTCATGCCTAAACACATAGAACAGCCCGGATTACGCCATTCAGCGCCCGCTTCGATAAAGGTTTTATCCAAACCTTCTTTTTCTGCTTGTTCTTTCACTAACCCCGAACCTGGTACCACTAAAATACGTTTTACGTTATCGGCTTTTTTGCGGCCTTTCATCACGGCTGCAGCGGCACGTAAATCTTCGATACGAGCATTAGTACAAGAACCGATAAAGACTTGATCCACTGGAATGTCTTTTAAATCGGTGTTCGGTTCTAAACCGATATAATTCAAGGCTTTTTCTGCTGAAGCACGAGTCACGGGATCGGTCATTTCTGCTGGGTTTGGCACAGGCTGATCGATACCGATTACTTGGCCTGGGTTTGTTCCCCAAGTTACCTGTGGCGCAATGTCTTTGGCTTCTAATGTGATAACCGTGTCAAATTTCGCATCATCATCGGATTTTAAGGTTTTCCAATAAGCAACGGCATCATCCCAATCTTTACCTTTTGGTGCATGTGGACGACCTTTTAAGTATTCGAAAGTCGTTTCATCTGGTGCGATTAAGCCGGCTTTCGCGCCCATTTCAATCGCCATATTACAAACGGTCATACGGCCTTCCATAGAAAGGTCACGAATCGCTTCACCACAGAATTCCACCACATGGCCTGTACCGCCTGCCATGGTGGTTTTACCGATAATGGCAAGAATAATGTCTTTTGCGGTAATGCCTGGCGCCACTTTGCCACGCACTTCAATTTTCATATTTTTCGCACGAGCTTGTTTTAAGGTTTGGGTGGCTAATACATGTTCGACTTCGGATGTACCGATACCAAATGCCAAGGCTCCGAATGCCCCGTGGGTGGCAGTATGGGAGTCACCACACACGATAGTCATGCCAGGTAAAGTTAAGCCTTGTTCAGGCCCCATGACATGCACGATACCTTGTTCTTTTGTGGTCATGTCGAATAATTGAATACCAGTCGCTTTCGTGTTTTTTTCAAGTTCCAATACTTGAATTTTCGCTTGGCCTTCAAGTTTATTTACATCTCGTACTTGGGTAGAAATACTGTGATCCATGGTACCGAAAGTTTTACTGACTTGACGTACTTGGCGGCCTGCTACACGTAAACCGTCAAAGGCTTGTGGGCTGGTCACTTCATGGATTAAATGACGGTTAATATACAAAATCGGCGTTTCGCCTTCAGCTTCGTATACCACGTGGGCATCGAATAATTTTTCGTAAAGAGTTTTTGCCATAATTTTTCTCAATTCGTTAGAGTAGTAAGTGCGGTCAAATTATTACTCGTAAATCCTGAAGATTTACTCGCTCCTTCGGAGCCGTTGGCAGAGCCAACGTTCAAAAAGCGTTGCTTTTTGTCAGTGTTTTTAAACCGCACTTTAATTGTTTTTATTAGATTGCGTTAGCGATTAATGTACCCATTTCCGCAGTAGAAACAGGCGCAGAATCATCAGCCAAATCTCCCGTACGGTGACCACTTGCTAAGACTTTTTGCACCGCATTTTCAATCGCATCAGCTGCATCATTTAAGTTGAAGCTGTAACGCAACATCATCGCGGCAGAAAGAATTTGCGCGATTGGGTTGGCAATGCCTTTGCCTGCGATATCTGGTGCAGAACCGCCAGCAGGCTCATATAAGCCGAAACCTTCTTCATTTAAGCTAGCAGATGGCAACATACCCATAGAGCCGGTGATCATCGCAGCTTCATCAGAAATAATATCACCGAAAATGTTAGAGCAGAGGAGCACATCGAAAGATTCAGGCGCTTTGATTAATTGCATGGTCGCGTTGTCGATATAAATGTGATCTAAGGTGACTTCAGGGTAGTCTTTCGCCACTTCAGTCACGGTTTCACGCCATAAGATTGA
>CABSXY010000188.1 GCA_902481695.1 uncultured Haemophilus sp.
CGATAAAAGTGCGGTCATTTCTCAAGATGTTATTTTAGCCACCAACGCTTATATCGATGCTCTACCAAAATCCATTCATCGCGGTATTAATCGTAAAATTTTGCCAGTAGAAAGCTTTATTATTGCAACCGAGCCCTTAGATCAAGCCACGGCTGATTCCGTAATCAATAATGGCATGTCGGTTTGTGATAACAATATTTTGCTCGATTACTATCGTTTGAGTGCGGATAACCGTTTGTTATTTGGTAGCGATTCAAGCTCTGAAAAAGATATGGTACAGATTATGCGTCGCAATATGCTGCATGTCTTCCCACAATTAGAAAATGTCAAAATTGATTATGGTTGGGCAGGACCGATTGATATGACAATGAACGCTACCCCACATTTCGGGCGTATCTCACCGCACATTTATTTTGCTCAAGGCTATTCTGGTCATGGTGTCGCTCTCACTGGACTTGCTGGACGCATTATTGCAGAAGCAATTTTAGGTAATGACGAACGTTTGAGAATTTTTGAAGGATTGAAAGTGCCTTCGTTTTACGGTGGAAAATCCCTCAAAAACTTAGCCACCAAGATCGGCGTACTCTATTACAAATTCCTCGATCGTTATCGTTAATTAAAAAAACAAAAGGCGTGTTAAATACACGCCTTTATTGTTTCGATGACATTTAAGGTTTAATGTCTCGTAAAATAGGATTTTGCATGGAAATCAAGGTTTCCGTTGATTGAATTTCATCAATTAACTGGATCTTAGTCGCCAGCACGGAATGTAATTCCGCAATGGTGTGTGTCATTACTTTAATAAAAATAGAATAATTTCCCGTGGTGTAATAGGCTTCCACCACTTCATCGAAGGTGTCGAGCTTTTTAATCACTTTTTCGTAATCTTTTGCGCTTTTCAAAATAATGCCAATAAAGCAGCACACATCATAACCCAGTTTACGCTCATCAATAATCGCTTTTGTGCCTTCAATCAGACCAGACTGACGCATTTTCTCTACGCGAACATGAATCGTACCTGGGCTCACGCCAAAGTTTTTGGCCATCTCTGCATAAGGTGTACGCGCATCTTTAGTCAGCACACGGAGAATTTGGCGATCAAGTGTATCGATATTGTTCATAAAACACTCCTTATTAGATCTTTTTCAAAATATCTTCTTTATTTTTGATAATATTCAACATTTAAAACAATGTAAAGAAATTACTTGAAATAATTTGTCATTTCATTGAATAATGCGCAACAAATCTTACCAGTTATTATAAAAAGAAGGATAAATATGAAAAAGACGTTTATTTTACAACAACAAGAAATTAGCTTTGTGAAGAACACCTTTACTCAAAACTTGATTGAACAACTTGGCATTATCGAAGTACAAGGTCCAATCCTTAGTGAAGTTGGTAACGGTATGCAAGATAACTTATCAGGCATTGAGAAAGCTGTTCAAGTAAACGTGAAATGTATCCCAAATGCGGTTTATGAAGTGGTTCACTCATTGGCTAAATGGAAACGCCATACTCTCGCTCGTTTCCACTTTAAAGAAGGTGAAGGCTTATTTGTTCATATGAAAGCATTACGTCCAGATGAAGATTCATTGGATCAAACTCACTCTGTTTATGTGGACCAATGGGACTGGGAAAAAGTGATTCCTGAAGGTCGTCGTAACTTTGCTTATTTAAAAGAAACGGTGCGTTCTATCTATCGCGCAATCCGTTTAACTGAATTAGCGGTAGAAGCTCGCTTTGATATTCCATCAAGCTTACCGAAAGAAATCACCTTCGTTCACAGCGAAGATTTAGTGAAACGCTACCCGGATTTAAGCAGTAAAGAACGTGAAAACGCCATTTGTAAAGAATATGGCGCGGTCTTCTTAGTCGGTATCGGTGGCAAATTATCAGACGGTAAACCACATGATGGTCGTGCACCTGACTACGATGACTGGACAACTGAATCAGAAAACGGCTACAAAGGTTTAAACGGCGATATTTTGGTGTGGAACTCTGAGTTAGGTAAAGCGTTTGAGCTTTCTTCAATGGGTATTCGTGTAGATGAATCTGCATTACGTTTACAAGTTGGTTTAACCGGTGATGAAGATCGCTTAAAAATGGATTGGCACCAAGATTTATTAAACGGAAAATTACCCCTCTCCATCGGTGGTGGTATCGGTCAATCCCGTATGGCAATGCTTTTACTTCACAAAAAACACATTGGTGAAGTGCAATCAAGCGTATGGCCAAAAGAAATGTTAGAACAATATGAACATATTCTTTAATCAAAAGAGAAAATAAAAAGTGCGGTGAAAATTCACCGCACTTTTGTTTTGAAGGATTAATTAATCTTGCAATGCACCGCTGTTAAACATTGGCAATCCCATTGTTTTTAAGCTATCGCGATAAATACCCAGCAAGTCTTTCTCCGTAATTTTTTGTAACTCATCTAACGGTTTATCTAACGCTGCTACGGTTTCAATCACAAGATCTTGTGGACCAGATTCTTGCGTCGCAATTTCAAATAACGCTTGTCCACGACGAACATGACTACCCGAGCTAATCAACACGGCATGTTTGATTTTGTGTTTCGCTAAAGAGTAACGAGAGAAAAGCGCATTTTCGACTGTTGAACGTGCATAGTTATCCGAATAAATACGGCTTGCATCAACGCCTTTCTCAATCAACCATTGCTTCATCAAATCCCCTTCTGTTTTATTGTTTTGTGGCACACTGCCTGTCACAATAATTAACGCATCTGGATTTTGATTCGCAATTTCTAAGGTTTTATCTAAACGTTGCACTAAAATATCATGCATGCTGCCATCTGGATTTAAAGCGTAACCCAACGTAATAATCGCCGATTGCGCCGGCAACTTGGTTTCGAGTTTATCGGTAATTGGCTGATTAGCCGCTTTATCAATCACAGCAAAGACTTTTTCTAATTTGCTTGCGCTTTCTGGGGAAAGTTGTTTTAAGCGCTCTAAATATTTTGTCGCTTCCGCTTGGTTGCCTTTAAAACGATTCCATGCAGCCAAGTAAGTATGTGCTTTCACATCATCTGGCGCCACATCAAGCACTTTTTGGTAAAGCTCAATGGCTTTATCTGTATTACCGTTATAAATATTGGCATTCGCTGCGCCAAACAAAAAATCTACACGATAAGGCTCAAGCTTATACGCTTCTAATAAAAGATCCGCAATACGCTCCATATTGGAAGGAAGTTTCGCGGTAAAACCTGCATTTGAAACACGAGCTGGTGAGTTTTGGATTTTCACCGCTTGTTCAAGCAACTCATCCACAACCTGTCTTTGAGTAAGAAGTTGTTGATAGTTTAATTGAGGCTCAAGTACTTTCACTTCTGCCGTGCTGGCAAAGCTGTTTACTGCAAGAGATGAAAGCACAGCAAGTAAGGAAACCTTGAAGATTTTTTGCATAATTAATTCTCCATATTGGATTGAATAACAAAAAGAGCGGTCACTTTTTTATCAGTTTCCGCTCTTTTCACTAAGCTTGATTCATCGACATACACAATAACGTCAATGGATGGATACAAGTCACATTAGATGACATATCGATCTGCCATTTACAAGTTTGGCATTCAGAGATCACATAATCAAATCCACCAGCATTGATGTTATCGAATAAGTTTTTACCGATAGATTGGGAAACCTCGTAGTTTTCTTTTTTGAAACCGTATGTTCC
>CABSXY010000189.1 GCA_902481695.1 uncultured Haemophilus sp.
CCTGCGCGTTTAATGCGGTTAAGAGATAAATTACATTATTTGGCTCAGGCGGGTGTGGATGTGGTGATCGCCGCGAAATTTGACCGCACTTTTGCAGATCTTCCAGCAGAACAATTTATTGAAGATTGGCTTGTACGCAAATTAAATGTGAAGTTTCTCAGCATTGGTGACGATTTCAAATTTGGTGCGAAGCGTTTAGGCAATTTTGCGATGTTGCAACAAGCCGGAAAGCGGTTTGGGTTTGAAGTAGAAGACAGCCGCACCTTCTGTTTAGATGAGTTACGTATCAGTAGCACCGCTATCCGTGAAGCATTGGCTAAAGATGATTTACAGCATGCGGAAAATTTACTCGGTAAGCCTTACCGTATTTTTGGACGAGTGATACACGGCAATAAATTAGGCCGAACCATTGGTTTTCCTACTGCGAATGTTCGCTTACATCGCCAAGTGAACCCTGTAAAAGGGGTTTATGCGGTGAAAGTGCGGTTAAAATCAGGCGAGATTTTTAACGGCGTCGCTAACATGGGAAAACGCCCAACGATTAACGGTACGATACAATTATTAGAAGTCCATTTATTTGATTTTTCTCAGAATATTTATGGGCAAATGGTCGAAGTGGAATTCTGCCAGAAGATTCGCGATGAGATAAAGTTTCCTTCTTTTGAAGCGTTGAAAGCTCAAATTGAACAAGACGTAAAAACAGCGAAAGCATTTTTTGCAAAATAGAATTATATTGAAATATAAAATTGGAAAATAACATGACAGTTGATTACAAAAACACGTTAAATTTACCTGAAACAGGTTTCCCTATGCGTGGCGATTTAGCCAAACGCGAACCTGTAATGTTAAAAAATTGGTATGACAAACAGTTGTATCAAAAAATCCGCCA
The DNA here is from genome assembly GCA_902481695.1 of uncultured Haemophilus sp. Taxonomy (GTDB): domain Bacteria; phylum Pseudomonadota; class Gammaproteobacteria; order Enterobacterales; family Pasteurellaceae; genus Haemophilus_D. The sequence continues at coordinate 890 of CABSXY010000189.1, forward strand.
AGCGACGAAAGGTAAAAAATCCTTTATTTTGCATGATGGCCCTCCATATGCGAACGGCAACATTCATATCGGTCACGCCGTTAATAAAATTCTGAAAGATATTATTGTTAAATCCAAAACCGCATTAGGTTTTGATTCGCCTTATATCCCAGGTTGGGACTGTCACGGTTTGCCAATTGAATTAAAAGTAGAAGGTTTGGTGGGTAAACCAAATGAGAAAGTGACCGCTGCTGAATTCCGCCAAAAATGCCGTGAATACGCCGCAGAACAAGTAGAAGGTCAGAAAAAAGATTTTATCCGTTTAGGTGTGTTGGGCGATTGGGATAATCCTTATTTAACGATGAACTTCAACACCGAAGCAAACATCATCCGTACACTCGGTAAAGTGATTGCTAATGGTCACTTATACAAAGGTTCGAAACCAGTGCACTGGTGTTTGGATTGTGGCTCTTCTTTAGCAGAAGCAGAAGTGGAATACGAAGACAAAGTTTCTCCGTCTATCTACGTGCGTTTCCCTGCTGTAAGTGCGGTTGAAATTGAAGAGAAATTTAACGCAGTAGGCAAAGGCCATGGCAAATTATCTGCGGTGATTTGGACCACTACACCTTGGACTATGCCGTCTAACCGTGCGATTGCGGTAAATGCAGACTTAGAATACAACTTAGTACAACTTGGCGATGAGCGTGTGATTTTAGCTGCTGAATTAGTTGAGTCTGTTGTGAAAGCGGTGGGTGTAGAACACGTTGAAGTGTTAGGTTCAGTAAAAGGTCAAGCGCTTGAGTTAGTACGCTTTAACCATCCGTTCTATGATTTCACTGTACCAGTGATTTTAGGTGATCACGTGACCACTGATGGTGGTACAGGTTTAGTTCACACTGCGCCAGACCACGGCTTAGACGACTTTATTGTCGGGCAAAAATATAATTTACCAATGGCGGGTCTTGTATCGAATGACGGTAAATTTATTTCAACGACTGAATTCTTTGCAGGCAAAGGCGTATTTGAAGCCAATCCATTGGTTGTTGAAAAATTACAAGAAGTGGGCAACTTATTAAAAGTTGAGAAAATCAAACACAGCTACCCACACTGCTGGCGTCACAAAACTCCGATTATTTTCCGTGCAACCCCACAATGGTTTATCGGTATGGAAACACAAGGTTTACGCCAACAAGCATTAGGCGAAATCAAAGGTGTACGTTGGATTCCGGATTGGGGTCAAGCTCGTATCGAGAAAATGGTTGAAAATCGCCCTGACTGGTGTATTTCCCGTCAACGTACTTGGGGCGTGCCGATGACCTTATTCGTGCACAAAGAAACTGAAGAACTTCATCCGCGTACCTTAGAGCTACTTGAAGAAGTGGCGAAACGTGTAGAGAAAGCCGGTATTCAAGCATGGTGGGATTTAGACGAAAAAGAATTATTAGGTGCAGATGCTGAAACCTATCGCAAAGTGCCTGACACCCTTGACGTATGGTTTGACTCAGGATCAACCTATTCTTCTGTTGTGGCGAATCGTCCAGAATTTAACGGCCAAGATATTGACATGTATTTAGAAGGTTCTGACCAACACCGTGGTTGGTTTATGTCTTCTTTAATGCTTTCTACGGCAACAGACAGCAAAGCACCATACAAACAAGTATTAACCCATGGTTTCACCGTGGATGGTCAAGGCCGTAAGATGTCAAAATCTATCGGTAACATCGTGACACCACAAGAAGTCATGGATAAATTCGGTGGTGACATTTTACGTTTATGGGTTGCATCTACTGACTATACGGGTGAAATGACCGTTTCTGATGAGATCTTAAAACGTGCCGCGGATAGCTATCGTCGTATTCGTAACACGGCACGTTTCTTATTAGCAAACTTAAATGGTTTTGATCCGCAACGTGATGCGGTTAAACCGGAAGACATGATTAGCTTGGATCGTTGGGCGGTAGCTTGTGCGTTAGATGCTCAAAAAGAAATTAAAGAAGCGTACGATAACTATCAATTCCACACGGTGGTACAACGTTTAATGCGTTTCTGTTCTGTGGAAATGGGCTCGTTCTACCTTGATATTATCAAAGACCGTCAATACACCACCAAAGCGGATAGTCTTGCTCGTCGTAGTTGCCAAACAGCGTTATGGCACATCGCAGAAGCATTGGTTCGTTGGATGGCACCAATCTTGTCATTCACGGCAGATGAAATTTGGGGCTACTTGCCACAAACGGCGACGACTCGTGCTGAATTTGTCTTTACTGAAGAATTCTACGAAGGCTTATTTGGTTTAGGCGAGAATGAAAAATTAGATGATGCTTACTGGCAACAACTGATTAAAGTTCGTTCTGAAGTGAACCGTGTATTAGAAATCGCCCGTAACGACAAAGTGATCGGTGGTGGTTTAGAAGCAGAAGTAACGGTTTATGCAAACGATGAATATCGAGCATTGTTAGAACAATTAGGCAATGAATTACGTTTCGTGTTAATTACCTCAAAAGCAGAAGTAAAACCATTAGCTGACAAACCAGCAGATGTGGCTGCAAGTGAGTTAGAGGGAATTGCGGTAAGCGTAGCACGTTCTAACGGTGAAAAATGTCCACGTTGCTGGCATTATTCTGACAAAATCGGCGTGAATCCTGAACATCCTACACTTTGTCCACGTTGTGTGGAAAACGTAGCGGGTAACGGCGAAGTACGTCAGTTCGCATAAGATTAATATCATAAAGAAAAAGTGCGGTCAAAATTGACCGCTCTTTTTTTATGTTGAAATGAACAGAAATAAAAAAGGC
>CABSXY010000190.1 GCA_902481695.1 uncultured Haemophilus sp.
GGGATTTATTTCTTTAGGCTCATCAGTCTTCTATTCCATTTCCGATAAAATCGCTAAATTCTTCAGAATAAAATCCATGAGAGAGCATATATTGCCAAATTTTTTGTTTGCTTTTGATTGGTTGAGGTTCTGCATAATTAGGAAACTTTTTACGTAGAACCTTTTCTGCGATTTCAGTCCAATTAATTTCACTTTCTGTAAGAACTTCATTTATTACGTCTGAAGGTACACCTTTTAGTTGGCGTAATTCTTGTTTGATACGATTTACGCCATATCCTCGTTGTGAGCGTGCGTGTAAATAATTTTCAGCAAATCGTTTATCATTTTGCCAGTTTTTTTTCTGGCAGTAAGCAATCGTTTCATCGATCTCATCTTCTGTAAATGCTTTTTCCTGCATTTTATTGCGCAGTTCAAATTCGCTATATTCACGTCGAGCAAGTAAATTAACAACATAGCTCAAAGCAAGAGAAGACATATAAATTCCTTGTAGGTGAAATACGGTTGAAATGAAAAATGCGGTCAATTTTGACCGCACTTTTAGTGATTAGAAATCGCTTTCTGCGTCATCGTTAGATTGTTCAATGTCGGCCATTAATGCCTGTTCTGGATTGGCTACTAATTCAGCACGAAGCTTCGCTTCAAGTTCATTAGATTTAGCAGGGTTTTCGTTTAACCATTTCATTGCGTTAGCTTTACCTTGACCAATCTTCTCACCGTTGTATGCATACCATGCACCAGATTTCTCAACAAGTTTGTGTTTAACACCGAGCTCAATTAATTCGCCTGCTTTCGAAATACCTTCTCCGTAAAGAATTTGGAAATCAACTTGGCGGAAAGGTGCGGCTAATTTGTTTTTAACTACTTTAACGCGAGTTTCGTTACCAATGACTTCATCTCCATCTTTAACTGAACCAGTGCGACGGATATCTAAACGCACAGAAGAGTAGAATTTCAGTGCATTACCACCGGTTGTGGTTTCAGGGTTACCAAACATGACACCAATTTTCATACGAATTTGGTTAATGAAGATAACAAGACAGTTTGCATTTTTTATTTGACCAGTTAATTTACGTAGCGCTTGAGACATTAAACGCGCTTGTAAGCCCATGTGTGAATCACCCATTTCACCTTCAATTTCAGCTTTCGGGGTGAGTGCAGCAACAGAGTCCACAATGACGACATCTACAGCACCAGAACGTACTAATGCATCACAAATTTCAAGTGCTTGTTCACCATTGTCAGGTTGGGAAACTAAAAGTTCTTTTACATCAACGCCAAGTTTTGCTGCATAAATAGGATCAAGAGCATGCTCTGCATCAATAAACGCACAGGTTTTACCTACTTTTTGTGCTTGAGCAATAACAGATAAAGTTAAGGTTGTTTTACCAGAAGATTCAGGTCCAAAAATTTCAACAATACGACCCATTGGTAAACCACCAATACCAAGTGCGACATCAAGACCTAAAGAACCAGTTGAAACAGATTCAACGTCAAGGGCTTGAGTATCCCCTAATTTCATAATTGAACCTTTACCGAATTGTTTTTCAATTTGACCAAGTGCTGCGGCGAGTGCTTTTTGCTTTTCTTCTTGAGTTGCCATATAAAACCTTCTTGAATGGAGTTATCTAAATTTAGCTAGATTATATCTGTATTGATGTACAATATCAATATAAAATTTTTTTCTCGATAAAAAAATGTGAATTAGATTCCAAAGTTGAGAAATAGTTTGTTTAAAATCAACTTCTTAAGTATTTTTTTAGTTCTTGAATTTGTGCTGAGAGAATTTTTTCACCCAGTTCATATACAGTTATTATTTTGGTTTCATCTCGTTCTAATCGACCTATATTGAGTGATACATTTGGACGAATTACAAAGATTTTATTTTGTTTTTCTAAACGAATGATTTTTTCTACTTGCTCATTGTAAGTGCGGTAGCGATTTTCTAAGGTTTTGACTAAGTGTGGATATTTGCGATAAAAAAGCTCGAATAAAAAAGAAGAGGATTTTGTTTTACGGTAGTCAATCGGTTGAGTTAAAACCACGATGATTTTATCACAACCGAGCTCTTGTGCTTTTTCAAATGGAATACTATCGGCAATTCCGCCATCTAGGTATTTTTGTCCATGGATTTCTACAAATTTTGAGACAAAAGGCATAGCTGAAGTTGCTCTGAAGTATTCCATCTCTTTGAAAACATCTTTGATTTTGAAATACTCCGCTTTACCGCTCGCGATGTTTGTGGCGGTTAAATAAAAATCGAGGTGAGATTTCTCGAATTCGTCTTGATCAAAGGGATCAAGATTAAAAGGGAGATCATAGAAAGCGAAATCTTTATTGACAATATTGCCTGTTGTAAAAAGGCTATAAAATCCCATGTAACGCTTATCTTTAAGATATTTCAGGTTATATCTCAACGCTCTTCCTTTTTGATTGGATGCATAATTTATGCCAAATAATGCACCTGCAGAAACGCCAATAATTTTATCTATTTGAATGTTTTGTTCCATCAGTGCATCAAGGACACCAGCGGTAAACATACCTCTCATACCACCACCCTCAAGAACGAGTCCTATTTTCATTTTTACTCCTGGAATTTGAAAAATTTTTAGTGGAATAAATATTTAACTATAAACTTATTTCCATTTATCTTGTTGTTTATCAATAAATAAATTTTAAATTTGCGATCTTTCTCACAAAATTGATATTTTATATTCGTCACATTTAATAGGTTATGATATAACTATTTTGAGAAGTACTTGTTGGTTTAGTCGTATGTGATTAACCCTTAATAAGGAGGAGTTTTAAAATGAAAACTCTCATAATCCCAAATGATCATATCAGTAAAGTATGTAATTTGTTAAATCAACTCATTGGAGATGTGACAAGTAAAAATCTATTTACGGGATATGGCTTGTTTCATAAAGAAAAAGATATGTTTGCTGTTTGGGCAAACAATAAGGTTTACTTACGAGCTAAGGATGAGCTTTCGATAAAACTAAAAGGACTTGGATGTAAACCTTTTACAACAAATGAACTCAATAAGCGCTTTGTATTATCTGATTATTATGCTTTAACTGAAAGTATCTTGAAAGATAATATCTTAATGAGAACCTTGATCATTCTTTCAATTACTCAAATAAGGAAGGAAAAACTCGATTCTGCACTCTCTAAGATTGGACGGATTCGTGATTTACCGAATTTATCGGTTAAGTATGAACGAGCATTAAAGAAAGTTGGTATTGATAATGTCGATATTTTACGACAAATAGGTGCTGAAAATGCAATTGTTCGTTTGAAGAAAGCGGACATTGGTGCAACTGAAGCTTTTTATTGGCGACTTCGTGGCGCTTTAGAAAATCGTAATTGTGAGTTTTATACTGAGAAAGAAAAGGAGAAAGGGCTTAATAAACTTAATGAAATACTTTCTGCAAATGGATTTAGGCGCTGTAAACGGACTTTAAAAAAGGCTGAATAGCATAACTTAAAGGTATCGGCGTCTAAAAAATCATCTATCGATAAATTTTTTTTAAAAAGTGCTTGCGTGGATTTCAAAAATCCCTATAATGCACCCCACACAACGACGCGCTGTTGTGAAACATTAAAACATCCAGTGCGTCGTTGTTTTTTGCTCTTTAACAATATATC
>CABSXY010000191.1 GCA_902481695.1 uncultured Haemophilus sp.
AATTTTCGTAAAATCTAACCGCACTTTAAAAGAAAAAGGCCGTCTGAAAAATGACTTTCAGACGGCCTTTTCAATTTATTCGATTATTTCTTCACAGGCTCTACTTCACCCACTGCTTTCTGAGATTTCTCATCCATTTCCACTTTAATATTGTGATCCACCACCACATTCATATTAATAGTGATGCCTTCCTTTGGCGTATCCAATTGAATGGTTGGTGTGCAAGCTGTTAGTGTAAACATCGCCGCCCAAATAAAAAAGTGCGGTTGAAATTTAAGGTGTTTTATCATTTGTCTTTGTCTAATTGCTTATAAAGTTTATATTGCAGATTTTGTTCAAATTGCGAGCCATAGTCAATAATATTCCACAATTCAAACATATTTTCTTGGTGCGTATAATTTAATGTTATCGGATTATTAGTTCGCTTGGTTGGATTAAATCCACTAATGCTCGCACGCAACGTCATTTGTCCTTTCGGATCGAGCGTCACAGTCGCATGGGAGTTCTTCAACTCCATTTCTTTTAATAAATCCACCAAAATATTCTCTGTCCAACCACCTTTTTTCAGCCCTTTCACCATTTCATCCGTTAATTTGATGGATACATTTCCCACTTGTTCCAATGTGCCATTACAAATTAAACATTCCTTATGTCCGAGCCAAAATGGCAGGGTCGCATTAGCACGGCCAGTTAAGGTTACTTGATTATATTGTGCCAAAGCTAACACTTGGGCTAAATCAATATTGGTAAAAGAAAGTGTCGCCATTTTACTTTGTGGGAAAGTGAGCTGAGGTACCGTCAATTCACCATCAAATAAGGAAAGTTTCACATTTTTTAAGATAAGTGGGTTTTTCATGGTATTCGGATAGCGCCCGAATAAATCCAATTCCCCATTTGCGACGGAAAGCGCGCCATAGCGAATATTGTGAGTCGAAATATGGATTGGTTTGCTCGAAGACACTTGCAATGCCGAGTTTTCATAATTCATCGGGAAGCGAATGTTCAAGCCATAAATCTCGCCATCTGGCATGGTGATTTTGCCGCCTTTCAGATTCAGCTCTCCGCCCATTTTCACGCCATTGGTATTAATCACGAATTTGCTCTGTCCTTTGATGCTCCCTTCATGGATTAACCAATTCCATTTTTGTGGGAAGAGTGATTGGAATACTTTTGCGGATTGTTCTTTCCAGCTAATTTCACCTGAAAGTGCACTATTCTGATATACACCCAAAACATCTAAAGGTCCAAGCAAGCCAGCCTTTAAATCACCTGCAAAATTGAAGTTACTGATACTCTTACCATCAATGCCTAAGCCGAAAACAGGCGAAACAAAACGACCGCCATAAGCCAGTTCAATCCAATCTGTTTTCGCTTGTAACAAGCCTCGAATATGTTCTTCTTCATAATCCCAGCGGAGTCGATCTTTAAGTTCCAATGAAAGTGGCGCCATTTTTACCTCTTTCATTTTGACTTCTTTAGAATGAGCAGAAAGTTGATTTAATTCAATATGATCGGCTTCCCAAAAGCCTTTACCTTCCATTTTGACTGGCGTATTTAAGGATTTCCAGTTTGCACTGCCATTGATTGTCCAATCCCAACGGTTTGTCGCTTGTTTCTCTACAGACTGCAACTTATGCTCTTCATCCCGCAAGTCAAACACGGTTTTAATACCGGCAATAAACTCACGAGCGTTTCCGTCTAATTTTAAATTGAGATTTTCAAACTGCGGGGTTGTGCCATTCAACGTTGCCTGCAAACGCCCTTCTAAGCCATAACGACCGATAATAATGTCATCTAACGGTAAACGAACATGTAACTTGGTGCCCTCTTGTTCGTTATCCATTTTAAAGACCGACCCCGGATAAAAATACACCACGGGATGCGTAAAAATCCCACCTAGATGATAAGTTAAATTGGTGAGTGCCACAGTCGAGTTATAACGTAAATCCCCGCGGGTTTTCAGCTCAAAGTCCAATTCATTATTATCATCGCCCCCACCGATTTCGCCATTTTTACCTGAAATCACGATCTCCCCTTTGCCCATTTCGCCAAAGGTTTGCAAGATCACGTTCATATCAATGCTTAACGGTAATAAGCCTTCTGCCGCACGGTGAATAGATAACCCAAGGAAACCTTTAATCGGTTGATAGCTGTCGAAGGTCCAATAAAATTTCCCCCATGAAATATCCAAACCGTCTTTGGTGAAGACGAAAGGCACATCCAACAACGGCGAATTTGCTGTTAAATCTTGAACATTTAATTGACCATCCGCACCTTGCCACGACACTTTTGCCTCGCCTTTGGTTACAGCAAGTTCAGGGTTATTCCAATTGAATAAAACATTTCCTTGTTGAGGAAGTTGAGAAAGATCGGGCTCAAAATTTGCAGTGAACTGAAGATCATAGGTTTTATCGCCTGATTGTTTGATATCGGTATTGCCTGTCCATTGGAAGATCCCATCTCGTGGCGTGACAGTGGATTGATGATGCAGCTCAAGCCCATCATTATTCGCTTGAGCTTCAAGGGCTAATTGGTTGCCATTATAGTTGGCATCTAACGCCCAATCAGCCGATAAAAAAGGCTGCAGCGCGGCTTGTTTTAGTGCGTCGGTATTTGTTAATTGAAAGTGTTTAACTTTGACATCAGAAATAGGTAATGCCGCCCAAAGTGCGGTCAAATTTGGTGGTGTTTTTTCAGCATTATCGCTTGGTAAATGAGTTAAACAATCATAATCCAAGCTCGCCTTTTCAATATCAAGACTACGTTTATTCCACCAAGTGAGTTGCGTATTATCGAGGTTTACAAGGGTACATTGGTCTGTTTTCACTTTTAGCTCAGGTAGCGTTAAACCTGTCGCTTTCCATTGCCAGTCATCCGCTAATTCAATGTGATAATGCGGTGCTAAAAAATGATTGGTAAGTTGCGCTACACGTTTTGGGGTCGCAAAAACGCGTAATAAGCCAACGCTTACTAGGATCAAGAGCAACAAAATAATCAAAGCCCACAGGCAACGCTTTCGCATAGTTTCCCCAATTACGCGATTAATCAATAAATAGAGGCGTATTCTATCCTATCTCGTCCCAAATAGCTCAACCAACTTATCCCCAAAGAAATAAAACACCAATCCAAAGGCGACAATAATTAAGCCGATAAATTTCGTGATATTGACTTCTCGAATCGGCATACCGATAAGACCGAAATGATCAATAGTGGTTGCGGTAATTAATTGTCCGACGATGATAAAAAATAACATCGCGGTAATGCCTAGCTTAGGTGCAAGTAAAACCGTTGTGAACACGACAACTGCACCAAGTATCCCACCAATTAATTTCCACCAAGGTTGTGAAGGGACGGTTGATAAATTGCCCCATAAATCGGTTTTTACCCAAGCAATAAAAAAGAGAACGATCGTTCCCACTGCAAAAGAAATAAAGGTCGCGATCACCGCTTCGCCACTCATGGCTTTCGCCAACTGCGTATTAATGGCTGATTGCGTCGCGAGTGCGACACCTGCCGCTAAGGCGATAATGAGATAAACAAAAAACATCGAAACTCCCAACATAAAATTTGGCTTATTTTAACCTTTTCCTATTTGTCTTGTCGCTAAATGCTTTCCATTCTGAAAAAA
>CABSXY010000192.1 GCA_902481695.1 uncultured Haemophilus sp.
GCATGGTTAAACCAGTGAGGTTTATCTTCATGATGTTGTTCTTTCCATTCTGGATAATGGTGATTGAGGTAATTGGAAAGTGTGATTGGCTCACCGAAATTCACAAAGCCTTGACCTAAATTACGTAATTTTTTAATTACACGTAAAACTAAGCCAGCATTTTCTTTTTCTTTTGCGGCACCACGTAATTCTTTCGCATAAGTATCTACTTCTAATACGTGTTCATAACCGATATACACTGGCACCACAGAAATTGGACGAGTTTGGTTATGTTGAAGCGCTTGTAGTGTCATTGACATCATACCGGTTTTCGGTGCAAGCAAGCGACCTGTACGAGAACGGCCACCTTCAATGAAGTATTCGACGGAATAACCGCGGTGGAATAATTCCCCTAAATATTCACGGAAAATCGCAGAGTAAAGGCGATTACCTTTAAAGGTACGGCGAATAAAGAACGCCCCCCAGCTACGGAATAAAGGACCTGCTGGCCAGAAGTTTAAGTTAATTCCCGCTGCAATATGTGGCGGTACAAGACCTTGGTGATAGAGCACATAAGAAAGCAATAAATAGTCGATATGACTACGGTGACAAGGCACATAAACAATCTCATGGCCTTCTAACGATAATTTACGCACTCGGTCGGCATTTTGTACATCAATACCGGAATACAGTTTGTTCCATAACCAACGCAAGAAACGATCCGCCGCACGAAGGCTGGAATGGCTTACATTAGCCGCGATTTCATGAAGAATTTTTTCGGCTTCAGCATAGGCTTTATCGCGGCTGATATTTTTTGATTTTGCCTCATCTTCAATCGCATTTTGAATTGCTTGAGAATTTAATAGCTTATTAAACATCGCTTCGCGGTTTGGCAAACGAGGTCCAGTCGCGGAAATGCGTTGTTTAGCAAAGTGCATTTTAGCCACGCGAGCCAGTTTTTGTGCAATTTTTTCATCTGAACCGTGCTCATTTACCATATAACGCAAAGAAAGCGCTTGAGAAAAACGCACAAAGGTGTCGCGTCCAAACCAAATGGCTGCAAAGGTTTTTTGAAGACCGTTCAATAAACGAAGGTTAGGTAAGTTTGCTTTATCTTCTTTACCTGGCGAGCGTCCCCAAAGTACAGAAACCGGAATCAGTTGTACATCTAAATCAGCAACATCACGGTGCAACTCTAAATATTTATTGAAGACTTTGACAGTTTCATCTTTTGCGCCTTTTGATTTAAAAAAGCGGCGACCTTCGTCTAAATAGACATAACGTGGTAATGCTATGCCATCAATCACATTCTTTTCAGCTGGATCAGGTAAACCTACACTCAAACAGTTACGACGGAAAATCACGAAGTCAGTTTGAGAGGTATAAGGTAAAACATAAAGAATAGGTTGATTGATATTGAGTTGAAGCTCTTCGATGGGTTGAGCGGGAATAGGATTATTTTTTACTAAAACCGAAAGCGGTAATTCTAATAATTTACGATAAGTACTTACGATGCCAGACATAATTAATATTCTCTTTTTGTTAGACATTTCCAGGTATTGTCTGGCATTTTAACACATTCGACCAGTCAAATTCTAAAAATTTACATTTGAGATTTATGATGAACACGCAAAAATATGAAAAAATTGACCGCACTTTTATGGCTAGAAAATAGTTGTTGCAATCGCCATCTTTCTGTATATACTAACAGTTATTCTGTATAAAGTAACAGGAGTGTGTATGAGACCATTAACTGCCAGACAACAAGAAGTGCTGGAACTCTTAAAGCGCCATTTAGAAACCACGGGTATGCCGCCTACTCGTGCAGAAATTTCTCGCGAATTAGGTTTTAAATCCCCTAATGCGGCAGAAGAACACTTAAAAGCACTTGCCCGCAAAGGTGCAATTGAAATTGTTGCGGGGGCTTCTCGCGGTATTCGCATTATTGATGATAGTGCAAATGATGAGGAAGAAGAGGGCTTACCACTCATTGGTCGTGTGGCCGCTGGGGAGCCAATTTTGGCTGAGCAACACATTGAAGGCACTTATCGTGTTGATGCCAATATGTTTAAACCACAAGCTGACTTTTTATTAAAAGTGTATGGCCAATCCATGAAAGATATCGGTATTTTAGATGGTGATCTTCTTGCTGTTCATAGTACAAAAGATGTGAGAAATGGACAGATTGTTGTCGCACGAATTGAAGATGAAGTAACAGTAAAACGCTTAGAGCGCAAAGGTTCAGTTATTTATCTGCATGCAGAAAACAAAGAGTTTCAGCCGATTGTCGTTAATCTTGAAGAACAACCTCATTTTGAAATTGAAGGGATTGCAGTAGGGATCATTCGTAATAACGCCTGGATGTAATGATGAAAGTGCGGTGAGAAAATAAAGTGTTTTTTGACCGCACTTTGTCTATTCTGGCTATTTGCCATTCGGCTTATTGCTCTCTATAATGCCAAAAAATTTTCAAATCAAGGAAGGAAACATGCAGTTTTCCAAAATGCATGGCCTTGGCAATGACTTTGTCGTTGTTGATGCTGTGACGCAAAATGCCTATTTTACCCCTGAAACCATTAAACGCTTAGCTGATCGTCATCGTGGCATTGGTTTTGATCAGCTTTTAATTGTTGAGCCACCTTATGATCCAGATTTAGATTTCCATTATCGTATTTTCAATGCAGATGGTAGTGAAGTGTCGCAATGTGGAAATGGGGCAAGATGTTTTGCGCGTTTTGTGACTTTAAAAGGGCTGACCAATAAAAAGGATATTGCAGTAAGCACACAAAAAGGAAAAATGGTTTTAACGGTAAAAGAAGATGGGCAAATTCGCGTCAATATGGGCGAACCGATTTGGGAACCCAATAAAATTCCTTTTACAGCCAATAAATTTGAAAAAAACTATATTTTACGTACCGATGTGCAAACGGTGCTTTGTGGTGCAGTATCAATGGGCAATCCACATTGTGTTGTTCAAGTGGACGATATTGAAACGGCTAATGTAGCAGAGTTAGGTCCACTCTTAGAAAGCCACGAACGTTTTCCTGAAAGGGTAAACGCTGGATTTATGCAAGTCGTCAATCGTAACCACATTAAATTGCGTGTATATGAACGTGGTGCAGGTGAGACACAAGCTTGTGGCAGTGGGGCTTGTGCAGCAGCGGCAGTAGGAATGATGCAAGGTTTACTTGATAATAAAGTACAAGTTGATTTACCTGGTGGTAGCTTGCTTATTGAGTGGGAAGGCGTAGGCTCACCGCTTTATATGACTGGCGATGCGACTCATATCTATGATGGCAACATTCACCTTTAATCTTTTCTAATCTGAAGAAAAAATGCGTGGAGATTATCCACGCATTTTTTATTTATTGTTCAACTTCCACATCACGCTGATTTAATGGCTGGGTTGGGCGGTTGTTTTTCCCTTCCATTTCTTCTATCGCGGCAATTTGTGCTTTGCTTGCTTGAATTGGTGATTTAAAAATGGTCCAAGCCACGTTTTCACTACAAGGTGGAGTTGTGAGTGATCCATTTAAGCGGAAGCGTGCCATCTCTTTTGGCATTAGCGCTTTAATATCAATCTGTTGAGCCAATTTTTCTTTTTGTCCAACGGTGAGTTTTTTCTCAAC
>CABSXY010000193.1 GCA_902481695.1 uncultured Haemophilus sp.
AAGCACAAAAATCATCACGGGGAACCATATGGCTAGGATACGACCGGAGGTTTGTTTGGCGCCAAAATAGAACCAAATACCCATGCAGACCATCCAGTTACAGGCAATAGCTGAAACAAAGGCACGACCAAAATCCATTTGCACTTTAGCCTCGGCAATCGCGATGGTTTTAGCGGCAGCAGCACCTTCTGATAAACCGACATAATGCCCTAAGAAATAGGCCATAAACAGCGCACCGAGCAGGTTGCCCAAACTCACGACAATCCAGTTACGAAATAATTTTTTAAGACTTACTCTTTTTGTTAAACGGCCTAATGCCATCATCATCATATTTCCCGTGGCTAATTCACCACCACCGATTAGAATACAAATCAAACAAATAGGAAACACGGCCGCACCAAGTAATGTTGATAGCCCACTCCACTCTGGAGGGATACCGCTCACGACTTTTAAATAGGCCATATAACCAAAACTCACATAGCCGCCACCTAAAAAACTTAAAATAGCCAGAGTTTTTAGATGTCCTTCCGACTTAGCATAACTTTTATCAATAACATCTTGTAAGATTTCGTGGGGATAAAGATCGCGATGCTGCATAGTTGTACCTCTAATGAAAATAAGACGGTAAAAATGTAGCAAAGCACATAGCAAAACCGAAAGAACTGTTAACTATATATGCTGATTTTTAGTTATAACGAAATTGAATAATAATCCGAACCTCATAGGGTATAGGTTCTTTCTGGAGGGGCAAAGAGCGGTCAGATTTTTAGGTGTTTTTGTAAATTCTCTTCAATTATTCTTTTATATCAGCTTAATTTTAATTGTTTCCTTTTAGTAAAATATCCTTCAATTAAAGTCATCTTTATCTCTTATTTTCGAACCATATAATACTCGCATTGACAGAACGATAGGTTCTACAAATTAACAAAGGAGTTTTATATGAAAAAAGTTGCAAATGTTTTTACCGCCCCAGCAAAACATTGGGTAGGAAATGGCTTTCATGTCGCATCGATGTTTAGTTATAACGATAAAGATAAAAATCTCGATCCATTTCTTTTAATGGATTACAACGAACCCAAATTTTTCCAAGGTGGTCGTCGCGATGATTCTGAATTTGCTTTACGTGGTGTCGGTGAACATCCGCACCGAGGTTTTGAAACGGTGACTATTGCTTATCAAGGTGAAGTATCACATCGGGATTCACATGGCGGTGGTGGTATGATTGGTACGGGTGATGTTCAGTGGATGACAGCCGGTTCTGGCGTGATGCATGAGGAAATGCACTCTGAAAAATTTGCTAAAGAAGGCGGTTTGTTCGAGATGGTACAACTTTGGGTTAATTTGCCGGCAAAAGATAAAATGACAACGCCAAAATATCAAGCGATTAAAGCTGAAAATATTCCAGTAGTGGCATTACCGAATAATGCAGGTTCAGTCAGAGTTATCGCTGGTGAATTGCTCAATGTGAAAGGCCCTGCGGATACATTTAGCTCAATTAATATGTGGGATACGACAATGAATGCGAATGCTGCCTATATGTTCAGCGTGCCAGCAAGTCATAATGTGATTATCTTTGTATTAGATGGCACGATCCAAGTTAGTGGCAAGGAGATTGCTCGACGCGGTGAATTGGTTACCTTTGAGCGAGGCGCTGCAGATGTGTTGATTGAATCCAATAATACTGCAAAATTATTGATTCTCACAGGGGAGCCTCTCAATGAACCTGTTGTAGGATATGGCCCATTTGTTATGAATAGTCGAGAAGAAATCCTTCAAGCTATTCACGATGTGCAATCAGGTAAATTTGGAAATTTAGCCTAAAATAAAGCCACTCGAAAGAGTGGCTTTGACATTTATAAATGATGTTTTATCACTTTCATTTAGAATGGAATGTTGTCATCAAATGCGTCCATTGGCGGCTCAGCTTGTGGTGCTGGCGCAGATTGTGCTGGACGAGATTGATAGCTTGGTTGTGGTGCAGATTGTGCAGGTGTATAACCGCCCATCTCTTGATTGCGACCACCTAACATTTGTAAGTTATCACCTTGGATTTCAGTGGTGTAACGATCTTGGCCGTTGTTATCTTGCCATTTACGGGTTTTTAAACGACCTTCAACATAAACTTGTGAACCTTTGCGTAAGTATTGACCCGCAATTTCCGCTAAACGACGATATAACACGATACGGTGCCATTCAGTCACTTCACGGCGTTCACCCGTGTTTTTATCTGTCCAGCTTTCACTTGTTGCCACGCTGATATTGGCTACCGCTTCGCCATTTGGCATCGTGCGGATTTCAGGATCATTACCTAAATTACCCACGATGATTACTTTATTAATACCTGCCATAGAATCCTCTATATTTTAGAAATAAGGTGAAAAATTTTGGCTATTTTGCCTTAAAAGAAACAAAAGATCCATAAAAATTAACTGGATATTTGCACAGATATTGAAATATGCGATAATGGTCGCAATTTTTGAATTTATTTTCTTAAGGCAATCGCTTTTTTTATGGATACTATCGACATTCGTGGGGCTAGAACCCACAACCTCAAAAACATCAATTTAACCATTCCGCGCGATAAATTAATTGTCATTACAGGCTTGTCCGGTTCGGGCAAATCTTCTTTAGCATTTGATACGCTTTATGCGGAAGGGCAGCGCCGTTATGTAGAATCGCTCTCTGCTTATGCGCGTCAATTCCTTTCTTTGATGGAAAAACCAGATGTGGATTCGATTGAGGGCTTGTCGCCGGCGATTTCTATTGAGCAAAAATCCACTTCTCATAACCCGCGTTCAACCGTGGGGACTATCACCGAAATTTACGATTATCTACGTTTACTGTTTGCTCGAGTAGGGGAGCCACGCTGTCCGGATCATGATGTGCCATTAACGGCACAAACCATCAGCCAAATGGTGGATAAAGTCCTAAGCTTGCCTGAAGAAAGCAAAATGATGTTGCTTGCGCCCGTGGTGAAAAACCGTAAAGGTGAGCATGTTAAGCTGTTAGATAGCTTGGCGGCACAAGGTTATATTCGCGCAAGAATTGATGGTGAAATCTGCGATTTATCTGATCCACCAGAACTTGCTTTACAGAAAAAACATACCATTGAAGTGGTGGTGGACCGTTTTAAAGTGCGGTCAGATTTAGCGACACGTTTGGCGGAATCCTTTGAAACGGCTTTGGAGCTTTCTGGTGGTACAGCAGTTGTGGCAGATATGGATAATCCTAACGCTGAAGAATTGGTTTTCTCGGCGAATTTTGCTTGTCCGCATTGTGGCTATTCTGTACCCGAATTAGAGCCTCGCTTATTCTCATTTAATAACCCGGCAGGGGCGTGTCCGACTTGTGATGGCTTAGGTGTTCAGCAGTTCTTTGATGAAAGCCGAGTGGTGCAAAATGAAAGCATTTCCCTCGCAGGCGGTGCGGTGAAAGGTTGGGATCGTCGCAATTTCTATTACTATCAAATGCTTACCTCGTTAGCAAAACATTATAAATTTGATATTGAAACGCCATACGAAGATTTGCCACAAAAAATTAAAGATATTGTGATGCATGGTTCAGGCAAGGAAGAAATT
>CABSXY010000194.1 GCA_902481695.1 uncultured Haemophilus sp.
CAATTCAACACCTTGGCGAAGCTTGTCTAAGTCAGTTTCTTCAGGAATACCTTCCACTTGCACAAAATACGTTTTTTCTGTTTTAAACTTAGGATCTGCCAAACGATGTTGTACTTCACCATTATTCGTTAAAATCAGTAACCCTTCGCTATCACGATCTAATCTCCCTGCCGCGTACACATTAGGAATAGCAATAAAATCTTTTAACGTAGCTCGGCCATTTTCATCGGTGAATTGTGTCAGTACATCAAAAGGTTTGTTAAATAAAATAACAATGGTCTGTTCTAATGTAAGTGGCTTTGCTTTTGGCTTAAATGAACGAGTAGGTTTTACCGTTTGTTTGGTTGTAAATGAGCTAGAAGGGAAAGATTTCGACATATTATTTATTCAGTAAAAAAGAGAAAAAGGGCGGATTTTACTCCGCCCTTTTATATTACCATTGATAGCGATAAACCGCTTGAATTGCATAAGGTTTGTCGAAGTTTTTACCGTCAGCACGGCTTACTTCTAAACCAAAACGATGATTTGCAAATCCCGCATTTAAACCGACCGCACTTTCAAAACGTCCACGGCTGCTTGCGACATCAAGCGCGCCGTCTTTGTAATGAATTTTGCTGCTACGGTTTTTGCTAGTAATCGCATTCACTTCTGCGTAAGGTTGTAAATTCCAACCATTACTTAATGCAAAGCCTTTGGCTACACGTAAACCAATTCGAGAATAAACAGAAGATAAGCTATCTTCATTCTCTTGTGATGAAATATGTGTCCACGCTAATTGTGCTTGCGGAGTGATTGTCCAATCATTCGCAAGGCTAAAGCGTTTACCTAACTCACTCGAAATCGTATAAGCGTTGTAATGGCGTTTTTCAGTGTGATCTGAGTTAGCGTGTAAACGGCTGTATTTCACGATGTTATCTACATAAATACCGTTATCTGCAAGGTAAGCTGCATATAAGCCCACGCTGTTGCTTCTTACTTTGCCATCACCGTAATAACCACTGAAATCAACGTTTGCTTGGCTACGACCAACAAATCCACCAACACGGAGATTATCTGTTACAGCAGAATCAGCGCCCACTTGTAAGCTATGTACGTTTTGTTTAAAGCCAGAAGTTTCACTCTCACCAGTCGAAAGTGCGGCTAATTTTTGGCGAGAATTCATATTGCGAACCCACACATTGCCTTTTTCACCATTTTTCACTTCACCTAGGCGTTGATGGATACCACTTAGATCATCTTCCACTAAAAGTAATTGTGCTTGGCGAAGAGATACTTGTGCATTTGCTAAGTCTGAAAGTAATGGAGTGCTTGGTAGAACCGGAGTAGTAGGTGTTGCTACAGGTTTATTTGGAGTCATCACTGGTTTGTTTGGCGTAACTGGTGTTACAGGTGCTGCAGGAGAAGTTGGGGTGACTGCATTTTTAGAATGTGCTAATACCCAATTATTTCCCTCTTTGGTTAGGAAATATTGGTAAGCCCCTAAATCTACACGATTATTCGGGTTAGTTAAGCTAAATGCCGCATTACCACCATTGGTTTCTACAAGTGTCACTTTTCCGTTAGCAACATTTGCACCTTGGTTAGTTACCCCAATTTTATGATTACCTTCAGCTGTACCTTTAACAACGATTTTATCGCTTTTGTTTTCAGCGATATTCGTGTTGAGGTTGAAGGTACCTGAGCCAGTGAGGTTGCCACGAATAATGATACCTTGGTAGTTATCATTGGCTAGATTTACTACGCCATTATTAAGAGCTAAATTAGTTAAGCTTGTCGTTTGAACCACGCCATCTTCATCAGTGAAAGCTTTAGTTGTCCAATTGCTATTATTTAAGTTTAAATTGAGCACGCTATTGCTGTCGGTAGTAGTAACTCCAGAAACAGTAGAATTATTAAAGGTTAGTTGAATATTTTCTGTAAGGCTTTTTGTGTCACTTAACTTGATGCTTTCAGCGCCAGCGAGGGCAAAAGCACTTATTGTTGAGTTATTAAAGGTCGCAGAGAAGTGACTGTTGATAACTTCGCCAACCCCAGATCTTAAAGCAATGATTCTACCTTGAGGAATTGAAACATTGGAATTATTAACGATCAATTCTGGCCGAGCTTGATTCTCCGCTTCATATACAAAAATAGAACTATCATTGTTTGATGTTACATTCACATTGTTTAATGTTAATTTACTCTTCTGATTCAGAGCAAATGCCTCTAATATGGAGTCTTGGTTGTTATCACCCATCAAGACTTTTGAGTTATGCATGGTTACCGTTGAATTATTTAACTCAAATAAATAACCATTAGCATCTGCATTGTTAGGATTAGTAATACTATAGGTTCCACCATTGATTTCAGTTGTAGAATTAGTGATATTCATTACCGCAAAAGAATGATGTCTATTTGCTGGAATAGATAGTGAAGCATTAACATTATTTAATTGTCCGCTTGAGTTTGTCATTGTTACTGCGGATAGAAAACCCCATTCAGGATCATTTGTTGGACTGGTTGGATTAATTAAACATTGATTTAACATAGCCCCACTTTGCCCAGTAATTGTCACGCCGCTACTATTACAAGCCACATCAGCCGCTAGAGCTGAATTTACTAATCCAAGAGCTGCAGCGACTAAACTCATTTTAAAAGTGCGGTTAAAAATTTTGTTGTTTTTCATATTAATTCCTTGGGATTATAAAAAAAGCCAACTTATTGAATAAGCTGGCTTAAATTTTAACGATTTAATGATTAACCTGCAACAGCGATACGTTTCATATCTGTCATGTAGCCACGTAACTCTTGACCGATTAATTCAACCGGGTGGTTACGGATTGCATCGTTTACATCGCGTAAGGTGATGTTGTCGATAGCGACTGCTGGTGTAGGTTCACCTAAGTCACCTTTTTGTAAGGTTGGGATGATTTCTTTAGCAAGAATAGGGGTCGCTACGTTAGAGAATAAGTAGTTACCATATTCTGCAGTATCAGAAATGACCACGTTCATTTCGTATAAACGCTTACGCGCGATAGTGTTAGCGATTAACGGTAATTCGTGAAGTGATTCATAGTAAGCTGATTCTTCATAGATACCGCTTGCCACCATCGCATCAAAGGCTAATTCAACACCTGCTTTCACCATTGCTACCATTAATACACCGTTATCAAAGTATTCTTGTTCAGAAATTTTAATGCCGTCTGCTTTTGGTGCATTTTCAAAGGCTGTTTTGCCGGTTGCTTCACGCCATGCGAATAAATCTTTGTCGCCATTTGCCCAGTCAGCCATCATAGTTGCTGAGAAGTGACCGCTGATGATGTCATCCATGTGTTTGTAATATAAGAAACCAAGACTTTCTTTGATTTGTTCAGCAAGTTCAAATGCACGTAATTTTGCGCTGTTTGATAAGCGATCCATCATTAATGTGATACCGCCTTGTTTTAAGGCTTCGGTAATAGTTTCCCAACCGTATTGGATTAATTTACCTGCGTATGCTGGATCTTTACCGTCTGCAACTAATTTGTCGTAACATACGATAGAACCTGCTTGTAACAT
>CABSXY010000195.1 GCA_902481695.1 uncultured Haemophilus sp.
AAATTTGATCAACACGGTAATGTTATTGAAAGCATTATGTATGATGAAAAAGGCATATGGTTAGATAAAACCACAAAGAAATATGAATATTATCAATAACTGCCTTTGCTTTATGTTAATACAGGTTCCGACAATTTCTATTGCTTAGTTTGCCCAAAATCAGCCGCGCCTCGCATAATAGAAATTGCAGACATCTTAAATTTACCTACCAACCATTAAGTTCTAGATAAGAAAATTACCTGGATGTAATAAAGAGCGGTCAGTTTTAACTGCGTTTTTGTAAAATACCCAAGTGATTAAATAGAAAGATTTATAATGTGGGTGGAAAGTGCTAAATCCCTATGCTATAAAAATATTTTAGATACACGATGAAGTTAAACTTCCGACTACCGCTACAAATGTAATTTAAATAGAATACGCTTTTATCTACACGGAAATGAAAAAATGAAACTTGCTGTTATTTTACCCGCATACAATGCAGAAAATTTTATCACTGAATGTTTAGATTCATTATTGAATCAAACCTTTAGTAATTTTTGTATTCTTGCGGTTAATGATGCTTCTACCGATAACACAGGTGACATTATCGAAAGCTATGCGGCAAAAGATGCTCGCTTACGTGTTTACCATTTACCTCAAAACCAAGGTGAACCTGCTGTAATGCAATTTACCATGGATATGCTTAATTATATGAATGTTGAATATGTTGCACGTATGGATGCCGATGATATTTGTGTGCCACATCGTTTTGAAAGACAAGTTCAATATTTAGACGAGCATCCCGAAATTGATATTTTAGGAAGTAATGCTCTGCTCTTTAATAATGGGCAAACTGATAAAACGACTAAAGTGAGTACACTTTCTCTTTTAGATAAAGATATAAAAGCACATTTTTCTTTAGCTCGTGACCATATCATTAACCCATCTTCAATGTGGCGACATTCGAGCATTAAAGAGCTCGCTATTAATTATGCCAAAACAGCCACAGCGCCCGATTTTCACATGTGGGTACAATGTGCATTGCACAAAAAGACATTTGCGAATTTACCGGAGCCCTTGTTGCTTTATCGACTACATCCAGGGCAAGAAAGTAAAAAACATGACAAAATTAGCGAATCTGTTCAATACTCTATGGAACTCTGGATCAGTCATTTATTTCCAGAATTAACACCTAAAGAAGTCAGCCTATTAAGTCTTATACTGCACGGGAAAACCATTAAATTACGCACTGAAGAGTTTGAAATCGCCTTTTCTGCTTATGACAAGGTTCGTTCCAATAATGGGGATTCGAAATTCGGAGAAGATCGAGAAACTATGTTTAGTATTTTAGATACATATACGCAAGCTTTAAAAAAGGCATTCTATAAACACATATCTTAATATTTAAAGCGGTCATTTTTAGCTAATTTTTTGCAAAAACGCTGTGAAACATCACAGCGTTTTATATTTAGGGTTACTTATCAAAAATAGCTTGTACAGATATTTCACTATAGTAATAACCTTTTTCCTTACTAAACTCCATTTCAAGCTCTCTCAAATAAACCGTGAAACTTGGTCCATCAATTTTTAATAAATCTTGAGTAAACGGTTTAAGATCAGCTTTAGACATTTTTTTCATCGGGTCTAGTTGATGTTCCTTGAATACTTTGTGAATATGTTCATCCATATTAGTACAATATCTGTCATGATCTTCAACAAAGCAAACCTCTGGCTTCTCTTCGTGCTTATCCGCTTTTTCATCAGATTTCATATAAGTCAGAGGCTCTGTACGATCAAATCCAGGTCTCGGTACACGAATCCATTTTTTATACGGAGTGACATCAATTGACTCCCATAGAAATTCTATTGTTGTTTTTCGGTCGCTAATTACTTGGCTATTGATGCTGATATGATCACCATAAATATTTAATGTAACAAGTTCTTCAGATTTTTCACCATATCTCTGCTTAAATATCTCGTGTCTTTCTTTATAAGGATCTTCTACATAAGAGTCTAGCGCTATATGACGAACCATATAAAATGTTACATTATCTAATTCTTCCCAATCTTTAAGCTCGCTCTTCGGCATATTCTCTAAACGTTCGACAAAATCTATATCATCACGAATTTTGCCTGAACCATCTGATAAATTAAGTTTTTTCAATAACTGTTCAAACCTCACGGTTTGGCTTTGGTAAGCAATTTCTTGTGGTTTAACAATCCAAGTCATAGCAAAAATTGCCACCATGACAACCCCAGAAATCAGGCGGTATTGACGTGCTTTTGGCACAATCAGAATCGCATAAGCAATCGTAATCGCCGTAGCCAAAGCCACTAAATAAATACGTTGTTCCGTCCAAGCATAGGCACTAATACGGCGATCAATCGCCAACCATAACAACACGATTGGCACAATAGATAGATACGGATAGAACTTAAAGAAAGTTTCCCAGCGAGCTTTAGCACAAATAGAACGTAATGCATATACGCCTAAACCACCAAGCAGGTAAGGCAAGGTAATATTCGCCAGCATGCCTTTTGGTAATACGCCTTCAAAAATAATTTGAACAACATAAGCATAAAGCAACACAGTGAAAATCATCAATGCCGGTGCTAATACGAAATTAACTAAAATTTCAAAAATGCGATTTAACGTCATTTCTGATTTAGCTTGGCGCTGTTGGAATACTAAGAAAAACAGTGGCTGAGTAAAAATGCCTAAAGAAGTATAAAAATGACTGTAGAAACTATCAGAAAACTCTATATTAAAGAGTGTTCTAATCGTAAATAAAATAGCCGCGACTAATCCAAATACCAATAACCATACCGCCGTTGCTAAGCCAAGATGGAATAGATTGATAAAATTACGGTAGGTAAACCCTTGATTATTTTTTTCAAATGGAAACCCTAATAACACCAGTAACGCAATAAAATTTGCGCCCCAAAATTTTGGACTCGATAGATAAAACTCTGCACTATCATTTGTCATGCCAATGATAGCTAGCGCCACCAATGGCACAATCCATGAAAAACGATACCAAGAATATGGTCGAGAGAGATAAATAAAGATAAATAGCATTGGCTCAAATACCCAATAAGCCAAATGATCATTTTCTTTATGAGTCCCTAATTCCATAAACCAAATTCCAATTGCAAATGCACTAATTAGAAAAATTTCAATCGGATGTGCAGACACTGCATTTTTTATCTGCGCTTTAGTCTTTTCGAAAAATGTTGAAACAGACATAATCATTCCTTTTTTATTCTATAAAGTCTTAATTAACACTTAATAATCCATACTAAAACAGTATGGAATTTACAGGTACTTTAACGAACTTTTATGAATAAATCCACTAAAATTAGATAGATATTAGATAAAAAGAGACAAAATCTCACCGCACTTGATTGAAAAATAAGATACAGATCAAAGTGCGGTCATTTTTCCAAGACAAATTTCTAAATTTGCTTTATTATATTGCCACTCTAGGTTCGCCTAA
>CABSXY010000196.1 GCA_902481695.1 uncultured Haemophilus sp.
GTTACTATCGAAGATGTGGGTAACTCAGCAGCATTCTTATGCTCTGATTTAGCATCTGGTATTACTGGTGAAATCGTTCACGTCGATGCAGGTTTCAGCATCACCGCAATGGGCGAATTAGGCGAAGAATAATTTTTCGTACAATCTATTTTTAGGCAGGCTTTTCAGTCTGCCTTTTCTCTTTTTTTAAATATAACTATGTTCCAAGATAATCCACTACTCGCACAACTTAAGCAACAAATCCACGATAGCAAAGAACACGTTGAAGGCGTGGTAAAAAGTACTGATAAAGCTTATGGTTTTTTAGAGTGCGATAAAAAAAGCTACTTTATTGCCCCACCTGCAATGAAAAAAGTGATGCACGGTGACAAAATCAAAGCCACCATTGAAAAGCAAGGCGATAAAGAGCAAGCTGAACCTGAAGAATTAATTGAGCCAATGCTCACGCGCTTTATTGCCAAAGTGCGGTTCAATAAAGACAAGAAATTGCAAGTTTTGGTTGATCATCCAAGTATCAATCAACCCATTGGGGCACAGCAAGCTAAATCCGTAAAAGAAGAATTACAAGAAGGCGACTGGGTCGTCGCAAATTTGAAAACGCACCCATTACGTGATGATCGCTTTTTCTATGCCACCATCAATCAATTTATCTGCCGTGCTGATGATGAATTAGCCCCTTGGTGGGTCACGCTGGCACGCCATGAGCAATCTCGTCATCCTGTGCAAGGTGCAGAAAGTTATGAAATGTTAGATCAACAAACACGTGAAGATCTGACCGCACTTCATTTTGTTACTATTGACTCTGAAAGTACTCAGGATATGGACGATGCTCTTTATATTGAACCTATCGAGCAAAATGGTACGCAAACCGGCTGGCGATTAGTCGTTGCCATTGCTGATCCTACGGCTTACATTGCATTAGATTCACAAATTGAAAAAGATGCGAAACAGCGTTGTTTTACCAATTATTTGCCAGGCTTCAACATCCCAATGTTGCCACGTGAATTGTCTGATGAATTATGTTCATTAATGGCAAATGAAACTCGCCCTGCATTAGTATGTTACATTGAAACGGATCTTGCAGGTAATATCACGGCTAAACCACATTTTGTATCGGCTTATGTGCAATCTAAAGCAAAATTAGCCTATAACAAGATTTCAGATTATTTAGAACAAGTACCGGATGCATGGCAACCGGAAACACCTGAAATTGCCCAACAAATTGATTGGTTACATCAATTTACTCAAGCGCGTATTCAATGGCGTAAAACGCATTCTCTTTTATTTAAAGAGAAACCGGACTACTCCTTTATTCTCGCTGAAAATGGCAAAGTGAAAGAAATTAAAGCGGAATATCGTCGTATTGCAAATCAAATCGTGGAAGAATCCATGATCATTGCCAACATTTGTGCCGCTCAATTCTTAGCGGAGCATGCACAAACCGGTATTTTCAATACACACACTGGTTTTGATAAGAAATTCTTAGAAAATGCCCATAATTTCTTAATGGCAAATTTAGCCAATGAAGAAAATCAAGCTGAACTTGCTGAACGTTATTCAGTGGAAAATTTGGCAACCTTAAAAGGTTATTGCCAAATGCGTCATGATATTGAACCGATTGAAGGTGACTATTTAGAATTCCGTTTACGTCGTTATTTAACCTTTGCGGAATTTAAATCAGAACTTGCTCCACATTTTGGGCTTGGATTAGAAGGTTATGCGACCTGGACATCGCCTATCCGTAAATATTCCGATATGGTGAACCATCGTTTAATTAAAGCCGTGCTCACACAGCAAGCTTGTGAAAAACCACAAGATGAAGTGCTTGCTCGCTTGCAAGAAGCCCGTCGCCAAAATCGCTTGGTTGAGCGTGATATCGCAGACTGGTTATATTGTCGCTATCTTGCTGATAAAGTCGCTGAAAACGCTGAATTTGATGCAGAAGTGCAAGATGTGATGCGTGGTGGTTTACGTGTTCAATTATTAGAAAATGGTGCATCCATGTTCGTACCAGCTTCCACGTTGCATCCAAATAAAGATGAAATGCAAGTGAATGCTGATGAATTGGCGCTATATATTCAGGGGGAACGCTGTTACAAAATTGGCGATTTGGTGAAAGTGAAACTCACCGAAGTTCGAGAAGAAACTCGCAGTATTATCGGCCAATTAATCATTTAATGATCACTTCCCTTCTAACACTAGAAATACCGCTCGTTACACAATGGGCGGTATTTTTTTATAGCACCGAAGTTGTGGCAATATTTTGTACGTTGATAGTATCAAATAAAAAGATTCTTGGGATAGATTGAAGATGAACAATATCAAGATGAGATATTTAGAGGATATCCCCGCCTTGAAGAGCGGGGATAAAATTAGCATTTAGGTTGAATTACATTTTAGGAATTTCAATACCAGATGAAAGCACGTCTTGAATATCAGATTTTAAGACATCTGCTTTTGGTCCATAAATCGCTTGGATACCAGAGCCTTTCACGATAAAGCCCATTGCACCTGCTTGTTTCCAACTTGCTTCATCACCCACTAACTCTGGATTATGTACGGTGATACGTAAACGTGTCATACAAGCATCAACATCTGCAATGTTATTACGTCCACCAAGTAAGTTGATGATTTGAATAACTTGCGCACTAGCATCCGCAACTTTTGGCTCATTGCTAGAAGCTTCATCTGAACCTTTCGCATCATAGTTACCATTACGGCCTGCTGTGGCAAGATTAAATTTCTTAATCATAAAGTTCGCGATAAAGAACATAGCCACTGCAAAGAGGATTGATACCCAAATAAAGTTGATCACATCCATACCAATGCCAGCTTTAATCGCCATTGGTGTACGAGTTAAAAACTCAATGTTACCGAATGAATGCACACGTAAGTCAACAATATCTGCCATGGCGAAAGCACAACCTTGTACTAACGCATAAACAATATAAAGCGGTAAGGCGACAAACATAAACATGTATTCGATTGGTTCAGTCACACCAGTTAAGAACACCGCAAGTGCAGAAGAAAGGAAAATACCTTTATAGAGTTTTTTCTTGTCTTCATCTACGTTGATATACATGGCGAGCGTCAAGCCCATTAAGATACCGGTTGAACCAATCATTTGCCCTACTTTGAAGCGAGCAGGTGTCACGGTTGATAGAAGTTCGTTATATTGCGTTAAATTACCTGCATCTTTAAGGTTGATTAAGTCAGTCACCCAGGCAAGCCAAAGTGGATCTTGACCAAATACTTGTTTACCTTGTTGCGCACCGGTTAAGAATTCATAAGTACCGCCTAATGAAGTGTAGTTCATTGGGATAGTTAACATATGGTGTAAACCAAATTGAAGTAATAGCCGCTCTAAGGTACCATAAATAAATGGTGCTAAAATTGGCGCTGAGTTTTGTGAATTAGCAATCCATTGACCGAAATGATTAATTCCTGT
>CABSXY010000197.1 GCA_902481695.1 uncultured Haemophilus sp.
TGGGTGCCAATAAAATACGATTTTTTAATTCATAAGAACCAATTCGCATTTTATGTTATCCCCAATTACAAGTCCTAATCTCTAGCAAGTCAGACAACAGCAGTCACCGACAAGGGGTGCTATATTACGCATTTTTCTTTTTTTTGCAAAGGGAAATTTGTTCAAAAAATGCACTTTTTTAATTGACAAAAAGAAATTAAGCCGATTTTAATTTACCTGTAATACGGCACCATTCTTCTTTTACCGCAACGGGATCTAAATTAAACGATTGCGTATATGCATCGCATACGGATTGAGCTTGGGTTTCTAAAATGCCCGATAATCCAAGATCGCCCCCCTCTTTCACTAATTGGGAGATAATCGGGTAAAGTTCTTTTAATGGACCTGCAAGAATATTCGCCACAACGACATCTGCTTTTAAATCTACTGGTTTATCATCAGATAAGAAAAGTTGCAGACGGTCCGCTACACCATTTTGTTCTGCATTATTTCGACTGGCGAGAATTGCTTGTGGATCGATATCAATACCGATTGCATTTTTTGCACCTAATTTAAGAGCAGCAATGGCAAGAATTCCTGAGCCACAGCCAAAATCAATGACGGTTTTGCCTGTTAAATCCAAACCATCTAACCACTCTAAACAAAGTGCGGTTGTCGGGTGGGTGCCTGTCCCGAAAGCTAAGCCAGGATCAAGCATTACATTAACCGCATTTTGATCCGGCACTTCACGCCAGCTTGGGCAAATCCATAAACGTTTGCCAAATTGCATTGGGTGGAAGTTATCCATCCATTCACGTTCCCAATCTTTATCCTCGATTTGCTCAATTTTGTAAGCGGTGTTTTCATCTAAATGATGTGCTTGTTTAAGCAGACTCACAATTTCATTCATATCGGTTTCTGCATCAAATAATGCAATCACATCCGTATTTCCCCACAAACGTGTTTCGCCTGGAAGTGGTTCAAAAATCGGCGTATCTTGGCTATCCATAAATGTCACCGAAACTGAGCCAATTTCTTCTAAAAAGTCGCTAATTTTCTCGGCTTTTTCATTTGTACTATTTAAGCGAATTTGAATCCACGCCATCTTCTTTTCCTTTTAATTAATTTCTTTATGTAACCATCTGGGTAATAAACTTACGCCTAGGGCTGAAACCACAATAATGATAATCCCAAGCGCTGAAACAAGTGAAACCTCTTCGTTGAGTAATAATACTGCCAAAAAGACACCAAAAATCGGCTCAAGTGCGGTCAAAATTCCCGAGATTTTTGCATCCACTGAATTTAAGCCTTTATTCCATAACCAAAAGGCAAACCAACTGCACGCTACACCAAGGTAAATCAAACCGAAGAAACCAAGCCAGTTAAAATGGATATCCCAGTTTTCAGTCATCAATAAAGTAAATGGCAGCATGGTGATAGTTGCCAACACAATTGAAATGGATGTATAAGCTTGTGCTGAAACCGTTGCCACCACTTTTTTCGTCCAACGTAAACAACAAGCAAACACAATACTTGCCGCCACTACTAAGGAGCAACCCAATAAACTAATTTCACTTGAGCCTTCATTGCCTTGACCACCTAAAATTAAAATAGCCACGCCTAAAAAAGCAAAAGCGCCACACACCCAATGATACCATTTAGCACGATCTTGAAAGAAAAAATGCCCTATAAAAATCACACATAACGGCTCTAATCCAATCATGGTCGTTGCGCTCGCCGCGCTCGTATATTTTAAGCCAATAAATTGCAGCAAAAAGGTGGCAGTATAATTAAAAAAACCTAACCACCAAAGCTGTTTTCGCATCGGTTTAGACACGCCTTTCCAACGACGAAAAAAGAGTGGCATCACAATAATCGCCGCCATTAATAAACGGGCTTGGATCATCAAAATGGTGTCCATCATTGTAAAGGTGTATTTAGCGGCAACAAAGGCACTACTCCAAATAAACAATGCGAGGATCTGGTAAATCATAAAGTGCAGTCCATTTTTACTGTTTTTTAGCGCCTAATTGATTGCCTAAGATAAACGCAACCAAACCAAATACAAGTGCGGGTACAATGGCATTAAAACCAAATAGTTTGATACCAAATTGAGTCAGCAGTACATAACTGCTTAATCCCACCACCATTGAACTTATTGCACCGGCAGCATTTGCTTTATCCCAATAAATGCCTAATACGATCACCCAAAGGAATGCGGCTTCTAATCCCCCAAAAGCAAACAAATTCAACCAAATAATCATATCAGGTGGATTGAGTGCTGCGAGAATTAGTAATGCCGATAAAATCAGCGTGATGACTGATGAAATACGGCTAATTCGTTTTTCATTCTTCGCCGCTTCTGGTTTACTTGCTAGATATAAATCTTTCACAAAGATTGAAGAGGATTGAATCAGTTGTGCATCGACTGTGGACATAATCGCAGACATCGGTGCGGCTAAGAAAATCCCTGCAACAATTGGCGGAAGCACTTCCAACATTAAGGTTGGAATGACTTTATCTGATACCGTTAAATCAGGCACAACGGCTCTTCCTAAAGCCCCCGCCAAATGCATACCAAACATAATGACTGAAAGGACAATCGTACCAATAAGCATCCCTCGATGTAAGGCTTTACTATCTTTGAAAGCCATGCAGCGGACTGCGGTATGCGGTAAACCAACCACACCGAAACAAACTAAAATCCAAAATGAGGCCATAAATTGAAAATCAAGCATCTCATTTGGGCCGTAAGGACTGACTAAACTCGGATCAATTTCAGTTAATTTATTGACCGCACTTTCTACACCACCGAGATGGTAAACCACCCCGACTAATAGCACGATTGTCCCCAAAATCATTACCGTACCTTGAATCGTATCCGTTAATACGACCGCTCGGAAACCACCAATAAATGTATAAATGCCAACTGTTAAGGCAAAAATAAGTAAGGCGTGAGTATAAGGAATCCCTATCGTGGTTTCGAGCAATCTTGCGCCACCAATAAATTGCACAACCATAGCGGCAAAGAAGGCAAGCAACAATGCTAGACTGGAAATCCAAACGAGATATTTATTTTTATAACGATAGAAAAATAAATCATTGATAGTAAGCGCATTGGTTTCGCGAGAAAGTAATGCAAACTTTTTGCCCAATGCACCTAATGCTAACCACACTGCCGGTACTTGGATCATGGCGAGTAATACCCAACCTAGCCCATATTTATAAGCTGCCCCTGGTCCACCAACAAAAGAACTGGCACTGGCATAAGTGGAAGCCGTTGTCATCGCAAGCACAAAGCCCGTCATGGAGCGATTTCCCACATAATACTCCGTAAGGAAATCACCTTTACTGCGTTTAACATAAGCAAATAATGCCGCGCCAAAGATGAAAACTAA